>JALVDO010000086.1 GCA_027008975.1 Saprospiraceae bacterium
GTTTTTCGATTAAAGTATTTATACTGACACGGGATTTGCAGTAATATATCCTGTCGTCAGTATTTATGCTGACACGGAAATCCCGTCGTCAGTATATGCTGACACGGAAATCCCGTCGTCAGTATAAATTTCCAAACGAGATTCTACTGAAAAAACTTCTCCATCATCGGTATCAGACTGGCATTTATCATATCTGACAACCAAAGAGGAGCCATACCTATACCCATAATCGGAATAATCAATAGTACTGCGCCTACTTTTTCAAACCACAATGCTCGTGGCAAGTCCTTGTATTGCTCATTTTTAAGAGGTCCCATCAACATCAATCCAACTACTCGCAATATGTAAACAGCTGTCACCACTATAGCCGAAATAGAAACAATTGTCGCTATCCTGTAAAACAATTCATCATGCTGGAAAGCACCCACAAAAATAGTCATCTCCGCTACGAATCCACTAAGCCCGGGCAAACCCAAAGATGCCAGTCCGGCAATGACATAAACGGCGGAAATAAATGGCAACACCTTCATCAGCCCCCCCATCTTATAAACATCCCGCGTGTGTGTCCTGCCATACAACATCCCGATTAATCCGAAGAAAAGTGCAGTCATCAGCCCGTGAGATAACATCTGTAAAATAGCTCCGTTAAACGAAGTTTTATTAATCATTAATACAGCAAAAAGCACCAATCCACAGTGGCTCACAGAGGAATAAGCATTGATGTATTTCAAATCCTTTTGTGCTATTGCCCCAAAGGCACCGTAAATGACACTTATCGAAGTCAGTATGATAAAAATCCAGGACATTTCGGCAGCAGCCTCCGGCATCAAATACATCGCCACGCGAAAAGCACCATAACCTCCCAGCTTCATCAATACCCCCGCGTGCAACATGGATACCGCCGTTGGAGCCGATGCGTGACCATCGGGAGACCAGGTGTGAAATGGGAATAAAGCTCCCAATACGCCAAAACCAACAAAAGTAAAAGGAAAGAAAAAACGCTGTGCCTCAATCGGAATATTATGCTTTGCTATTTCCAGTATATTAAAAGTCAAAGCTCCTCCGTCCGGTGCCGAGTTAAAATAAATTCCCAGCAACCCAACCAATAAAAAGGCTGAGCCACCCATCAGCATCAGGGTCAGTTTCATAGCAGAATACTCCTTGGGGCCACTACCCCAAATACCTATCAACAAATACATCGGTATCACCGCCACCTCATAAAACAAGAACATCGTAAACAAATCCAGCGAGATAAAGAATCCAAAAACGCCCATCGCCAAAATAATCAGGGAAATAAAAAATTCCTTACTCATATTCTCTACCTGCCAGGAGATGAACACCCCGGCGAGCGTCACAATACCCGTTAGCAAAATCATTGCAACAGAAATGCCATCCACTCCTACATCGTAGTGAATATTCAGAGCTTTGAACCACATATAGCTCTTTGTAAAAACCATCGTAGCTGTATTGCCATTGGCTCGCTCCCCGAGATACGCAAATACCAAATAAACAGACTGCACAAACTGCAAACCCATTCCTATAGCCGCCACCACTCGCGCTTGCTTAAAATCTTTTGCAAACATCAACGCGACAACCGTCAATAAGGGAATGGTAACCAATAATGTTAAAATATCCATGATATCTTTTTTTTAAAAACTCCCGCAACTCTACCTTCTTCCTCTACCCTTTCAAATACGCAAAAATCAAAACCAATGCTACAACGCCGGCAACAAACGCAAAAGCATATTGTTGTACACGCCCCGACTGAATCCCCTTTATCCTTTCTGAAAAGCCCGCTGTCATACGTCCCAACAAATTCATAAATCCATCAACAATATGCCGGTCAAACCACGCTACTGACTTGGATATAATCCCAAAAAGAATACTTTTGGTAACAAACATATATACCTCATCAACATAGAACTTGTCGTACGACCACCTATAAAAAGCTCCAAAGGTATTCGCTGCCTTATCCGGCAAATCATTCTTCTGCTTATAAAAGAAATAAGCCGCTACGATACCAATAACGGCAATGGCAATAGATGCCCCCGCTACCGTCCAATCGATATGGGTATGAAACGCATGACCATCTGATGTAACAAAATCATTAAATGGAATAAATCCCGTCGTCATACTCGCCAATGCGAGAATCAATAATGGAACAGCCATCGTCAGAGGTGACTCATGTGGCGTATGTTCGTACTTTCTATCCGTACCCCAAAATATTCCAAAATAAAGGCGAAACATATAAAAAGCCGTCAAGCCAGCAACAAGATATTCAATGACAAAGAAAAAAGTGCTATGGTGTAAGGCTGCCGCTAAAATCTCATCCTTACTGAAGAAGCCGGAAAATGGCGGAATCCCCGAAATAGCCAAACAGGCAATCAAAAATGTAATATGCGTAATGGGCATATATTTGCGCAAGCCACCCATATCGCCCATAAAATTGCTGTGTACCGCATGAATGATAGAGCCTGCGCCCAAAAATAACAACGCCTTAAACATCGCGTGGGTAAACAGGTGAAACATAGATGCCATATACCCCAACCCATCATGACCACCATAACCGGACACCCCTAACGCCAACATCATATACCCAAGTTGGGACATAGTTGAAAACGCCAACACCCGCTTAATATCGGTCTGTGTACAGGCTATAATCGCCGCAAAAAGTGAAGTAAACCCTCCTACAACCGCCACTACCTCTAAGGCAAAAGGTGCAGCCGTGTAGTACAATGGGAATAATCGGGCAACCAGATAAACGCCGGCAACAACCATCGTGGCAGCGTGAATCAAAGCCGAAACAGGTGTGGGACCCTCCATCGCATCAGGCAGCCATATATGTAATGGAAACATCGCCGACTTACCGGCACCACCCATAAAAATGAGAATTAGCGCCCAAGTCATCGTCGATAATCCCAAAAAGGCTACCCCTGCTCCTTGTGTCATTGCAGCTCCGTTGGGGTCAGTCAGCGTCTGGAAATCAAATGTTCCTGTAAGGTAGGAAACAATCAAAATGCCTATCAAAAACCCCAAATCGGCAAAACGAGTGACAATAAATGCCTTTTTGGCAGCAGCCACCGCAGAATCTTTATAATAATAGAATCCAATCAAAAGGAATGACGAGACACCTACCAGTTCCCAAAAAATATACATTTGGAACAAGTTCGTCGCCAGTACCAGCCCAAACATGGAAAAACTGAACAGGGATAAAAACGCAAAAAACCGGTAAAAACCCGGGTCGCCTTTCATATACCCAAGACTATAGATATGAACCATTAACGAAACCGTTGACACAACGACTAACATCATCACCGAAATCGGATCCAGTAACACCCCCATATCTATATGGAGCTTATCCGTGAACGTGAGCCAGGTTGTATTAAAGGCAATAATTTTTTGGTAGGTTTCCTCCACCTTTCCTACTTGAAAGAGATACCTCCAGGCAGTCATATACGAAAGTACAGCCGAAACAGCAATCGCCCCTGTACTTATCAACCCCCATATTTTCGGGGACTTATTATTCCCCGCTAACCCCACTAAAAAGAAGGCGAGAAAGGGAATCAATGGTATCCAAATAGTATAGCTAAAATCCATAAGATATGCTTTACAAAATTAATGGCTAATATTTCATCTCTGTGGTCTCATCCACATCTACCGATTTCACCAATCGATACAAATCAACAATAATGGCAATGGCGATGGCTACTTCTGCTGCCGCAATGGCAATCATAAACAGGGTAAAAAACAAGCCCTGCGAATCCCCCGGATACAGATAGACATTAAATGCCACAAAATTAACGGCGACGGCATTCAATATCAGCTCTACCGACAATAGGATAGAAATCAGGTTTTTCCTCGTCAGAAAACCATACACACCGATAAAAAACACAACTGCCGAAATGGTTAAAATCTCGTATAAACTTACTCCCGGTATCATATATATTTTGTTTTATAGGAATTATCGAATTGGTCGCTTGGCAATTACAATCGCTCCAATCATTGCCGCAAGCAACAAAATACTGATTAGCTCAAAAGGAAGTACATACCCCCCCGCATCAAAACTCAGTAACTTCGTCCCAATATCATCCACGGTTGCTAACTGACCGGCTATTTTTTTGTCAAAAACGTGATTTAAAATAGAATAGACTGACACACCAATACCAAGTAGTGCTAACATGGCACTGGCAATGACCATTCCTGCCTTCGGCCTTGCCAGCCGGTTATCTATCTGCTCCGTCAACAAGATGGCAAAGATGATAAGGACGACGATACCACCTGCGTAAACCGTCAGTTGCACTGCCCCGAGAAAATGGTATCCGACCATGAAATAAAATCCCGCAATACCAATCAAGACCAAAAAAAGATAAACTGCCGCACGAAGAATCTTGGCGCTCGTCACTGATAAAAAGGAAAAAGTGACAATAACAGCAGCTAATATGTAAAATATAATGCGTTCCATCGAAAGATGTTTTTTAGTAACTACTTACCACCCCTCTATTTTTGCCAGACAAGGCTGCTTTCGCGCCCCATGCGGGCGTGTGGCTGTTTTTGATAATTTTTTCTCATTATGCTCTGCATAACTTCAAAAAATTTATCTTCAACAGCCACGAAACCAACTCTTTTCTGTCTAAAAACAGAAGGTGGTAAGTAGTTACGTTTTTTATTCCTCAACTCCGGGGGCTAATTTAGATCCCGGCTTATTTAATACTTTTGTTAATTTGCTGCGATCGTAAACAGCATGCTCAAAATCCTGTCCCATGATAATGGCGTTTGTCGGACAAGCCGGAATACACAGACCACACATGGTACACATCGACAGATGATAGATATGTTTGACGATGGATTTTTTCTTCTTCCCTGTCTCCGGATCAGGCTTGCGCTCCCATATTATCTCAATGGAACCATTCGGGCAGGCAATCTCACAGGACTGACAGCCCGTACAACGATGCTCATTGTTCTCATCGTGGGGCATAATCACTTCCCCCCGAAATCGATCAAACATCTTCAACTCTTCCCGATTGTCAGGATATTGTTGAGTGATAATCTCTTTCCGAGCATGAAAGAAATAATAACCCGTCACCCGCATCCCCTTCAGGAGG
>JALVDO010000087.1 GCA_027008975.1 Saprospiraceae bacterium
TGTCCCTGCAATCAAGTTGGTTTTGCTAAACCCCAATCCGACGCATGGTGAGCCGTTGGTACCAGTACAATCATCGACATCGCCGTTTTGGTTGTATGTTTTTTCCGTTAAATTCAGCATTTCACCTGTAAAGGAAATAATTAGAGAGGAGAGTTGAAGGTTTGCACCACTGATTGTAAATATCTCGGAAGGCACTAAACTATCCGAAACTATTGCTCCGAATGCCCCAGTACTCTTAAAGGATTCTCCATCTATGGTCGCCTTGATGGTGCCAACTTCAGTCGAAGTGACTTCTTCAGGGTGGCAGGCGAAGGAGGTTAAAATAATGAGGGCTGCGAACATAACATTTGCGAAAATTTTTGACTTCATTTTGAAAGTTTTTAGATTAAAAATAAAATATTTCTCAAAGTTACAAAATGCTTTTTAATTGTCAGCATAGTATTTGAAATTTTGTGAATAATACAAAAAATTTCATAATCTATATCCCTGCATACCCCGAGCTGACGCAGGAAGATCGGGGTATGCCTTTGTATTGGAAAAATTCAGGAGGCTGTGGGAAACAGCCGCCTGAAAGCGTTATGTTTCGGGAGGCTGTTTCCCACAGCCTTCCGAATTTGATATTGATTCTATCGGCTGACAGTCGGATTTAAGAGTCGGCAGTCGGCTTAACTCCCTGCATACCCCGAACCTGCCTGGCGTTGCCGGTGGCAGACAGGCTGACGCAGGAAGATCGGGGTATGCCTTACGTTTTCTCCTGATTCAAAAACAAAATATCCTCTGCCAGCTTCTGAACTTCCCTACTTTCTCCATTAGATTCAAGTCGTTCAATCGCCTCAATAATGGATTTCTCCTTTGAAACATCAACCGAAAGTGCCATTTTTAACCCTAGTAGTTGGTTCTGAATTTCATCATTACGGAGTAGCCTTTCGAGGTTGTCAGCCATGCGTTTTGTCCATTTATTGGAGCGCTCAACGAGGAACTTTTTGAAAAAATCCCTTTGGTTTAAGAAACTTAATTTTGCCATTTCGGCATATTGGAGTGCAGCTGTGAATGCTACTTCGTCCAGCGCTTCTCCAAGCAGGATATGGCTGGGCTGCTGCTGCAAATCGTCGATAATACGGATACCTTCCTCCTCGATTTTACCCTTAAAAACAGGATAATTGAAGCGGGTCTTGCCGATTATTAAAAGGCGCGAATTCCTTCCAAAAGGATTTTTAACAAACGGGATGCTCAGCGACTTGAGAATGTGTGCGTAGGCATAGGCAGCGCTTTTATTTCCAAGGGCGAGTGCGTGATACAAGGTGGTGTAAGACCATTGGGCAGCACCTGCCCTCGTAGGTTTGAATAGCAGTATCCGCTCCTTGCGCTTTATGCCGAATTGCCGGCATTGTGCCAGAAAGCGGAGCGTTTTATCCTTGTCGTAGGGAAGTTTTCCATCCAGCACTTTCAGCATTGGGAAGTAGGTGATAAGTTGGAGCGATGTCGGCTTGTAAGGTGTGCGACTGATGGTCAGGAGCTGCAGTTCCGGGAAGCTGCCCGGGAGGTTTTTTATGGCTGTCCGGGCGATGTTCAATTCATAAAGTCTTTGGAATTGCCCATTTCCCTCCGGTGGGAAGTCACTTATCGGGTTGTTGTTTAGGGTGAGTTTTTTTAGTCCGAAAACGAAATCGCCCGAAAGGCACCGGAGCTTATTGTGTGCGAGTAGGAGAGTGCGAAGGTTGCTCAATCGGTTGGGAAGGGCGGTAAATGATGTGATTTTGTTTCGATTGACGTTGAGCTCGCTCAATATCGTAAATCCGCTGCGAATATCTATTTTTGAAAGCTTGTTATCCGTCATCCTAAGGGATAGCAATACGGGTAATCGCCCTAGAAATGCCGGAAATTCGCTGATATTATTCCCACTGAGGTCAAGCCGGTGCAATTGTGTAGCTTGGGCGAGTTCTTCGGGCAACCGGCGTATTTTATTGCCAATGAGGCTGAGGTGGGTCAGGTGCTTGCAGCTACCTATTTGCGACGAAATTTTTCTAATCCGGTTGTAGTTGAGCATCAGCGTCTTGATTTTGCTCAGGTTTTTTATTCCCTTTGGAATGCTGCCGATTTGGTTAAAGTCGAGCTTGAGTACTTCGAGGTTTTTGTAGTAATGGATAAACCCGTGTAAAGAAGTAATTTGATTGTCCTCTAAATTTAAGGACACCAACGATTGTGTTTTTATTTTGGTTTTGGGGCGGAAATCTTCGATTCGATTTGCAGCCAGATTCAAAGCCTTTAGCGGCATTTGGTAGAGCGACGGCGGCACGATTGTAATCCGGTTGTGATTCAACTCCAAATACTCCAGATGGGGGAGGAACGGAACGTCTGTAATGCGGTTGTGCGAGGCAATGAGCATCCGCAACCCGGGCAATTGAGCAAGTGCCTCCGGAATAGCTGAAATATGGTTGTGACTTATATCCAATACCTCCAAATTCGGAAACGCCAATACCTCCTGCGGAATCTCCCGTAGCCCCTGAAAGGCAAGTGTCATCCGCGTAATGGCAGCTCGTTCTCCGACTGGTACATGGATGGTATGTGTGGTTTTATTCGTCATTTTCACCCGCAAATTTGGTGAAAATGGGTGGGATTTGCAAATAAGAGGCAAAAGCTACCTTAGGATCGGGGAGCCTCATATGGGCAAGGCTGACGACGCAGAAGGAGGCCTGCCCGTATGGGGGATCCCCGAGCCGATTCTTGATCCGAATGTTTCCCACAGGCTGATTGACCAACCACCTCCCTGCATACCCCGAGCTGACGGTAGGAAGATCGGGGTATGCTATGCCATAAACCCCTCCCGCCCGAAGAAAGGGAGGTGCATAGGGCCTGAAAGATTTCCAATCATTGAGCCCAAAGGGATCGGTGAGTGGAAATCTTTCAATAATTACAGATATAGCCGTACAAATTCAGGAGGCTGTGGGAAACCTCCCTCCCTCCCTCGTTTCCTTCGGGAGGCAAGCTTTTTGTCGTGAGGCAGGCAAGCCGCCTGAAAAATACACTCGTATAGAAAACTTCTCGTATCTTTGCGCCTTAACACGGCAAACAACCATTAAATGCTCCTCAAATTCTACATTTTTTACTTCAAAGAATGGTTGCGTTTTTACCTGCGGGCGAGGACGAAATACGACGTTCATTCTCCCTACGTCAGCCGGTTTATCGAGGAGGTACTCGGGGATGACCGGACGTTTTACGCCTTTTCGACAATAGAGGGGCTACGCCGGGAATTAGTGCGAAACCGGCAAAAAATACAGGTGATTGATCTCGGTGCCGGCTCCAAAATCAATAATAAACCACAACGGGAAATTGGGACTATTGCCAAAAATGCAGCAGTTTCGGCACTGGAGGGTAAGCGCTTGTTCCGGCTGGTGCACTTTTGCAAGCCCGCTACCATGTTGGAGCTTGGTACCTCGCTTGGATTATCGACGCTTTATCAGGGGGCGGCGGCGCTCGGCGCTCGATTTATAACCATCGAAGGGTGCCCCGAGACGGCAAAAGTTGCAGAAAAGAACATCCGGAATATGAATCTGCCCAACGTTTCACTTGAAATTGGCGATTTTGGACAAATTTTACCTGAAATTTTACCAAAATTGGAGCGGCTTGATTACTTTTATCTCGATGGGAATCATCAGCAGAAGCCGGTGTTGGAATATTTTGAGATGGCACTGCCTTATTTGCATGAAAAAAGTGTGGTTGTCATCGCCGATAACCATTGGTCGAGCGGGATGGTTCGGGCATGGGAAGCACTGAAGGCGCATCCCAAAGTAAGGATGAGTGTTGACCTTTTCGGAATGGGGTTGTTGTTTTTTGATGATGCCTTCGTGGAGAAACAACACTTTTCCATCATAAAATCCCGTTTAAAACCATGGCGTATGGGTTTTTTTGCAGCAAAACAAAATTAGTGTATTCGTAAGTAGTTACCAAAAATAACGATCTATTATGAAGGAAGTCATCGAGCAAATTAGGGAAATCCCTTGGATGAACAGGGATATTAGCTGGTTGTCTTTCAATTACAGAGTATTGCAGGAGGCGAAGGACCCCTCTGTACCCCTGTTCGAGCGTTTGAAATTTTACGCTATTTTCTCCTCCAACCTTGATGAGTTTTTTCGCGTTCGAATGGCGAATCACCGCAATCTGCTCCGCGTCGGCAAAAAAACGCGAAAGTACTTACAGTATTCACCCGAAGAAATAATCGCAGAGATTCAAAAAACGGTCGATGTTCTTCAAGAGGAATGTAGCCGGATTTTTGACAACGAACTGGTGCCCGAATTGAGGCAAAATAATATTTTTCTATTGCGCAGACTGGATTTGAATCCCAAGCAACGGGCATTTATCGAGGATTATTTCCAGAGCTATATGTTGCCCTATGTCCAGCCTGTTTTATTGGTGAAAAACAAGGTACGACCCTTTCTGAACAACGCTGCGTTGTATTTGGTTGTTATCCTTCAGGATAAAGAAAAGGGTGAAGCCCCTCGAGAATATGCCATTGTGAATATTCCTTCCAATGAGTTGCCTCGTTTTATTATTTTACCGTCCAATAAATCCAATAAAAAAGAGGTAATTATCCTCGATGATATCGTCCGGCATAATATCGCATGGATGTTTCCCGGATATGATATTATTGATACGTATTCCATCAAGCTGACAAGGGATGCCGAACTGTATATTGACGATGAATATACGGGAGATTTGCTTTCCAAAATAAAGCAGAGCCTCAATAAGCGACACGTCGGTCCCGCATCCCGCTTTGTCTATGACCGCGAGATGCCATCCGAAGCGCTCGAATACCTCAAAGAGGTCTTGGAGTTGAAAGAATTTGATATTTTGCGGGAAGGGCGTTATCACAACAATTCTGACTTTTTCAAATTTCCGACTTTTGGTATGGATAATTTGAAGTACACACCATTGCTCCCGCTTCCCTACAAAAAGCTGGAAAAGACCAATGACTTTTGGGGTGCAATACGGGCAGAGGAGCATTTATTGCATTATCCCTATCAGCGATATGAAGCCGTTGTGCGCTTCTTCGAAGAGGCAGCCAATGACCCGAATGTGACCCATATCAAAATCGTACAATAT
>JALVDO010000088.1 GCA_027008975.1 Saprospiraceae bacterium
CCACGCAAATCGAATTTCTACAACGGATGAATTTACAAACTGGGAATCTGTAAATATTGTGATTCCTGTTTTTAATGAAGGCGCCCCTCAAGGGATTAATTTGCCGGATAAAAACTTCGATTGTTTTGTCTATATGAAGCAAAATGAAAGTGCACCTTATGATAATAATTTATGGTATCAAAAAAATGTTGGACGTAACCTGAATCCGGACGGTACTATTTTTCCAACACAAATTAATTCGGAATATAATGAAGATAATCCACATATCGAACGATTATCTATTGATACGCTTATCCTATTTTTCGAAAGAGAAAGTCATCCTCAAACCTTAGGAAGTTTTAGTATTTGGTATTCTATTAGCTATGATGACGGCTTGACTTGGCAAGAAGCCGAGGATGTGACTACTATAAATAATTTTGGCGATGTTGGTGCAGAGCATATTCAGCCTCACTTGTATTTTGATGATGCAATAAATAATTGGTATTTATATTTTACTACCAATTATTATGATGGTGATGAAAAACTTGCGATTTATAGAAGTTTAAAAGGAAGCAGTTGGAATGATTGGCAACAACCGGAACTTGTGTTGTCAAGCGGTAACACTATTGGTATTGGAGAACCAACATTATCTAAAAATGGGGACTTATTTTTTGTAGTTGTAAGCGAAAATCCTGACGGAACAAAATATGACCGGTACGATTGTGATGTGTGGGCTATTGAAAAAAATAATTGAAATGGAAAGGCGCATATCAAAAAATATAGCACATTTGGCGGATAGCACTAAAAATAAAGATGATAGTAATAAATAAGCATAGTGCAAATACCGAAAATTTGGGACATTGGAATACCATACGCGCTATATTTAAACCGATACCACACATAAGACTTACGCGAATTTAAGAATGTATACGCAAACATAAAAAACAGGAGTTTTATTTAACAAGAGAATTTAAGATTGAGATTGAATGGCTAATATTGATACAAACTTGACTTTGATTACTGGAGCGACAGGAAACTTAGGTTATTCCATTGTAAAAGAATTGATTAAAAACAACCGAAAAGTTCGCTGCTTGGTCAGAAATATTGATAAATCAAGACGTATTCTACCGGCTTCAGTTGAGTTGGTACAAGGTGATTTAACAGATGAAAAATCAATTCAAAAAGCAATGGAGGGGGTCAAATCCGTATTTCACGCCGGAGGATTACCTGAGCAATGGTTTAAAGATGATAGTATTTTTGAGAAAGTTAATACAATGGGAACAAAGTACCTAATTGAGTCCGCATTAAAGGAAAATGTTTCTCGTTTTATTTATACGAGCACTCAGGATGTATTTGATTTAACGAAGGAAGTTTTTGATGAGAGCACCAAGAATACAGGAATAAATTGCTCTGCATATGAGCGTTCTAAAATTTTAGCCCAAGAGCTGGTTGATAAAGCTGTAATGGAAGAGGGGCTTCCGGCAATTTCAATGCATCCCGTCGCTATTTACGGGCCTTGTATCTTAAAACCAACAGGAATGACGAGATTGATATACGAATTAATGAATAATAAGATTCCTGTTCTTTTAAAAGGCGGATTTCCTGTTGTTTATAACGAAGATGCTGCTAAAGCCCATGTTTTGGCCGAACAAAAATCTCCAATCGGAGAAAAATATATTTTGACTGACGAATATTATACGCTGAAAGAAATCGCTGTGAAAATAAATCAAATTTATCCATCAGCAAAAATTCCCAAACTAATGCCTGATGTTATAGCAACGTTGATTGCTTCTGTAGGAGAGCCAGTTTCCAAATTAACAGGTAAGCCTCCATTAATAACAAAATCAGAATTAAAAGTTTTAAAAAGAGAAGGAAGACCAAATGGTATGAAAATACGAAAAAAACTTGGCTGGAAGACAACTTCTTTTGATTTAGGTTTAAAACAAACCCTTAAATCATTTGACTGAAGCGGATACATTGATAAATATGACGGAATAACACAATAATGTTGAAGATGTTTTATTGTTTTCTAACGTAAACTAGCCCGGATTGAAGGTAATGAAGTATTGACGAAATGTATTGGCAGTTAGTAAAAATTGGAGGAGATACTGATACAAATTGTTCATTGGCCGGACACATTACAGAAACGTTGATTGGTGGAAAGAATATTCCTGAAAAATTAGTGAATAAACTTTCGGAACTGAAAGGCCCTTGGCTATTTTTCTTCAATTGCTCACCCAATAGTAAGTACTTCCTTTTCCATGATTGTAGATTTTAGGGATAAAAAATTAAAATACGCCGAAAATATGGTACATTTGGGAAAATTTAGCGCAACAAGCGATGGCCACCAGCAGATTTGCTGTCGATGTACTTTGGCTGTGGCGGACACTGCCAAACTATTACTACAAAACAGCAAAGCATGAAAGATTTCAACAATAAAGTAGTTGTCATAACCGGTGCCGGTTCTGGGATTGGGAGGGCATTGGCGATTGAATTTAGTAAGCTCGGAGCCCAACTAGCACTAAATGATTATAACCAAAAGGCTTTACTTGAAACTGTTGAATTCTTAAACAACGATAGCGTTTTTTATGATGTTTTCGACGTTTCTAATAGGAATTCCGTTTTCGGTTTTGCCGAAAAAGTAACTTCCCGCTACGATGTTGTAGATGTTGTCGTTAATAATGCCGGAATAGCCATGAATGGAGAAGGTTTTGAAGAGATTGATTTGGATAAATTCGAAAGGGTAATGCAAGTCAACTTTAATGGAGCTTTGTATGGAAGTAGAGCGTTTATACCCTATTTGTTGAAAAGGCCGGAAGCATCATTAGTAAACATAGCAAGTGTTTATGGACTGACCGGAATTGCTTGGGGAGAAGCATATGTTGCCTCAAAATTTGCAGTAAATGGCCTTACACAAAGTTTATCCCAAACATATAAAGAGACAAACCTCTCAGTGCACTGCGTGTATCCTGGAGGCATCAAAACCAATATTACAAAGAATTCAATAGACTACACCAAAGAAGCAGATGTCTTTGATGAATTATTTTTGATACACACGCCCGAATTTGCCGCCAAGACCATCGTCAAAGGTATTAGAAAAAATAAGAAAAGAATAATAATCGGATATGACGGAAAGATGATAGAATATCTATCTCGTCTCGCTCCGGTGAGAGGATGTAACCTCGTTAATAACAAACTGAAACCAGCTAGGGATGCTTATAAAAAAACGATGCAAGCAAAATGAAAAAGGTATTTTTAGGAATTGTTGCATTGTCGTTAATTGTATCCCTTATCCTGTATGCAACGGGAAATGATTATATATTTAAAGCGGCAAGATTGACCTACCTTCACGGAAAAGCGACTGCAAGTATTGATGATTATAGGTACTTTGACACTCGGGTTATAAAAACGGGAATCCCCCAGCCGTGGAAATACCATAAAAACTTTAATAAAACACCTTTGACAAACACCCTCCAAGAAAAATTAATGGATTTAAAGACCACCGGTTTTTTGGTTGTTATGGGTGGAGAAATAATCACGGAAAAATATTTTGATGGATATTCTGATTCTAGTTTGACCAATTCTTTCTCCATGGCTAAGACATTTGTTACAATGCTTCTAGGTAAGGCCATCGAAGAGGGGTATATCGATAGTTTGAGACAACCAATTACTGATTTTTTGCCTGAATATGTGGATGATTCTATGGCCAAAACATGTACTGTGGGAGATTTGTCCGCTATGACTTCCGGACTTGAATGGGAGGAGGAATACTATCTACCTTTGAATGAAACAGCCAAATCATACTACGGAGAGCATCTTGAAAAGCAACTCTTGGAAACCAAGTTTAACACCATTTCAAGTGAAACCTTTAAATACAAATCGGGAAATACGGGACTATTGGGATTGGTGGTTTCAAGGGCAACTGGGAAAAGCTTATCCGACTACTTGTCTGAAAAATTTTGGACACCCTTGGGCATGGAATCATCCGCTCTTTGGTCTTTGGACGACGAAGACGGTTTGGAAAAAGCATTTTGTTGTGTTTCTGCTCACTTGCGTGATTTTGCAAAAATGGGGCAACTGCTTTTGCAACACGGACGTTGGGACGGAAGGCAATTACTGGATTCTGCCTTTGTCGACAAAATGACTCATCCCAATTCACTGAATGGAAAGATAAAAAATCCGGTTTATGGTTATGGCATCTGGACAGATTACAATCACAATCCGCCAATATATGCCATGGTTGGACTTTTGGGACAAAGAGTGATTTGTATTCCTTCCGAAAATATCATTATCGTGCGGACAGGGGCTAAAAGTGAAAAAAATAACAATACTAATACCATACCCGGAGTAGAGACGTATGTTTGGGTAAATGAGACGCTGAAAATGGCCGATAATTACAATAATAAAAAATGACAAATAAACGACACACCGAATTTAACGCAATAGTTGTAGGTGCAGGACTCTCCGGAATCGGCGCTGCATATCGCTTGCAAACCGGTTTCCCTGACTTTGATTATACGATCTTAGAAGGCAGAGCCGCAATAGGGGGAACCTGGGATTTATTCAAATATCCGGGCATCAGATCGGATTCGGATATGTACACCTTTGGGTTTCCATTTGCACCGTGGAAGAATCCGAAAGCCATAGCCGATGGCCCCGCTATTTTAAAATATATTAACGAGACGGCTGATCAGTTTGGAATAAGAGAGAAGATTCAATTCAACAAGAAAGTAATTTCTGCTTCTTGGGATTCTAGCGAAAAAAAGTGGCAGCTCAAAGTAGAAGATAAAAGGAATAATATAATCGAGGTTTTTCGGTGTAAGTATTTATATATGTGTTCTGGCTACTATGATTATCGAAATGGCTATACTCCGGATTTTCCCAATATTGATGCATTTGAGGGCAAAATTATTCATCCGCAACACTGGGATCACAATTTAGATTATACAGATAAAAAAATTGTAATTATCGGTAGCGGTGCAACTGCTGTAACTCTTTTGCCGGTACTCGCTGAGAAAGCAAAGATGGTTACCATCCTACAACGATCGCCTACTTATATTTTGAATTTGCCAAGTGAAGATAGTGTCGCCAATTTTCTAAAAAAA
>JALVDO010000089.1 GCA_027008975.1 Saprospiraceae bacterium
CTGCAAGTGCTCTTTGAAGACCGTTAGCAAATCATTATGAGTATAGCCGCAAATGTCGCCGTAATTGGGATTCAGCGTGATGTCTTCAAGGTTATTCAACCCGCTAAACAAATTCATCTTTGAGAATTTGCTAACTCCGGTGATAAATACGAATTGAATGTAAGCATCATTGTCCTTTATAATGCCATAAAAATCCTTCATCGCATCTCGCATCTGACGGGCAACATCCTCGTCAGTGATATTGTCTAGAATGGGCTTGTCGTATTCATCGATAAGAACCACCACTTTTTGATTATATTTTTCGTAAGCAGAAATTAATAAATGCTCAAAACATTGCTTGGGTTTTAGATTTTTGTTACAATTTATACCTAAATCTCTTTCTGCTTTTTTTAAAACCCATAACAGGTTTTCTGATAAATCTTGAACTGACTTATGCACGCCCGACCCCAAACTTACTCTCAGCACCGGATACTTCACCTCCCAATCCCATTTATCATAGATATACAACCCCTTGAAAAGCTCTTTTCGACCTTCAAATATGTCTTTTAGCGTATCCAAAAACAGACTCTTCCCAAAGCGACGCGGGCGGGAGAGGAAATAATATCCTGCTTTTTGAAGCAAATTGTAAGCGATTTCAGTTTTATCAACATAAACGAAATCACCTTCGATTATTTTGCTCAAAGTCTGTATGCCGATTGGTAGCTTTTTCATGACACTGCTTTTGATGCGCTAAGATACTAAAAACTATTGTAATTACTTACGAGTACACCATTTTTGCCCAAAAATGAACACATGAATGTAGTAACATTTTTTGATTGAAGAACAAGAAACATCGATTAACCCCATTAGCTTACCCAGCCATCCAACAAAAGCAGCGAACCAACAAAAGCAGCGAAACCCCTGCGAACCACGTTAATTACTACAAGAGGCTGAAAATAATTTGATTTATCCTCAAATGTTTGTACATTTAGGGTGAATTTTCAGTTGATTAACACGCTTTGATGGATATTGCATTACCTTTTGACAAAAGCGAATCGGACTTTATTAAAGCCTGCGTTCGTAGAGAGTCTTGGGCTCAGAAGTTGCTGTACGAAGAGTACTATGGCAGAATGATGGGCGTATGTCTGCGATATTCCAACGACGGGAACGATGCTTTGGATATTTTACACGAAGGATTCATTAAGGTATTCAAAAATATCGGAAAGTACAAAAGCGGCACAACCCTCTCCGCCTGGATACACCGCATTATGGTCAATACGGCTATTGATTATTACAGGAAAAAGGTTCGCCGACGAGTCGAGAACATCGATGTGGCTTATGACTTGGCTACTTCCGATCCGGATGCTATCAGTCGTTGTGGAGAAAAAGAAATCATCGAAGCCATCCAGCAATTACCACCTACTTACCGAGCCGTTTTCAACCTTTATGTCATCGAAGGCTATCCTCATAAAGAAATCGGCGAATTATTGGGGATAACCGAAAGTACTTCAAGATCCAATTTGGTAAAAGCAAGAGCAAAATTAAAACAAATATTAAAGAGCGCATAAAATTAAGAGTTAGGTGAAAGAGCATGATCATTTTGACGAAGTCATTAAAGCTAAACTGAATGAATATGCGGTTCCGCTAGCAGATGGAGCCTGGGATATTTTTGAAAAAAAGCAAAGGGAATTCCTCTCCGGGGAACAGTTGGAAGATGAAATCCTCGACCAAAAAGCAGCCTCGCTTGATGGGTTCGAAATACCTTTTAATCGCCGCCATTGGTCATTAATGGCGAAGCGCATCCAAAAAGAGCTCGTCTTTATCCGCGAGTTAACCCACCTCAAAGCCATGGAAATTTCTCTAATGGTATTGATGTTGCTCTTCTTCTGGCAACAGTTACCCATGCCGAAAGGTGAACAGAATCCCGTTTATCAACAACAGCCGGCACCGATTGCCGAACAAATGCAGCCATCAAGCACAACAACAAAGGAAACAAAACAGCCCAAGATTCATGAAGATGAAAATGAAGTTAACTACAACCGTTCTACCGCTATGGTTGTGCCATCGGTCAATGGCATTTCCGGAGCGATTTCAACACCATTCTTACAAGGTAAAGAAGAAGGTGTTAATGCTATTCCGGATATCGTTCCCACACTGCCGAAGCAAATATTGATACCACCCGTTCCTGAGGAACAATTATTGCCACGTCCTCCGGCTAATCAGATTGATGTCCTCGACCCACAGCCCATCGCCTTTTCTGGTACAGAATTGGCGACAACGTACCATGCCGTAAAGAAAAAAACCTTGTTTAAGGTTGGGATGTTTGGTGGAACGGAGCGCAATATCATCATCATGAATACGGCTAATGTTCCGACTGATGAACCCATCACGAGCAGGATTTATCATCAGCTTGATGCCGGTTATTCGGGAGGAGTATCCCTTGGGATTGCAAGAGGTAGATTCGAGTATCACCTCAAGCTCCTCTACACCGCGATTAGGTATCAGCCTATTGATGTCATCAATGTAGCCGGCTCCATCGAAAAGAGTTATGTCGGTAAAAAATATGCCGAATTTGAATTTAACACCTTCCAAATACCCATTGCCTTTCGGTACAATATCGTCGATCGCAATCACTGGAAGTTATTTACAGATATGGGCATTGCATGGCATCTAGTCGGACAGTCTTTCTATCACCAACAGGAGAAACAATACAACGAAGACGAGGAGGCCAGAAGAGGGATTTCTCAGCGGGCTCAGTACCTCAATCCCGTTGGTTATGAATACGCCTATCCCGGGTTTTTCCAGAAGGGCGGAGCATTCCTGACAAATAGTTACATCACCGGAAATGTTGGCTTTGGCATAGAGCGCTCCTTTGGTGGCAAATGGAGTGCATTCATCGCCTCCCGTTATGCCCACTCCCTATATAACTTTAATGGCGGGCTGGGTCCTTATAAGGATAATATTCACAGCCTCTCCTTTGAGTCCGGAATTATTGTGACCATGATGCGATAATATTTGGCTTACAAAATCCCCGAACCCACACATTCAATTATTAAAGGCTAAAGGCTAAGCGGAATTGGCAATGATAGCAAAAAACGGAACGTTGGCATAGAAAAAAATGAATGAAAAAAATTTTTAAACTAACCATCTGCGGCAATCTGCGAAAGACAAAACTATGTAGCTATATCAAGTTTTTCCTGATAGCACTGCTACTACTGTTTCTATTCAGAGCCCCACTTTATAGGCTACTGATAACCTACCGGAGCGTCGGAACGAGAGCACCCATTGAGATCACGAGCCCAATACTATTGGGTAAAATCGAAGAGAAGGCAGAAGGTAAAACCCTAAATATGAAAGATATTGCCAACATAGCGGCATCTATTACAAATGAGTCCCTGAGTTTTACAGCTAATCGGACTGCCGGCAATCCTAACCAAACGATAAAAACCCACGAAGCAAACTGCATCGGCTATTCCGCCATGTTTAATGCCATCGCCAATTATCTGATAAAAGAATACCGGCTCCGTAATGAAATCAAAGCAGTCCACCTAATCGGAAAATTGAGTTTCCTGGGGATCGATTTGCATCAATTTTTTAAAAGTGCTTTTCTACGCGACCACGATTTCAATCAACTCTTGGACATAAAAACAGGCGAGCGACTGGCTATCGACCCCACAATAAGTGATTATCTTTGGATTGAACGGGTATATTTGGGTTATTGATTCCGAGGACTCACAAAAATGTCTTAATTTTAATCCACGCTTTTAAACGAAATAAATGCAACTAAACTTGTATTTCACTTGTTTCGTTTGTATATTTAGGTTAAAATTCACGGTTAATGGCTAATTCAATTCAAAAAACAACGAAGTCAGATCAAAAGATTGCTCTTTCTTCTGTTAAGGTGCTTTCTGAAAGAGAACAACAGGCAATTCGAAGTAACTCAAAAATAATAAAGCTGAGAATTCAGGAATCAGAAGAAACTGTTGCAATTCCATTAAAAGCCTTAAAACTTCTTACATCAATAATCAGCAATATGGCTGAGGGTAAATCAATGGCTTTGATGGCTACCGATACAGAAGTCACGACACAGCAAGCCGCAGAAATTCTAAATGTATCTCGTCCCTATATAATTAAACTTCTTGAAAAAGGAGAAATCCCATTCAAAAAAATAGGAAGCCACAGACGAATTTTGCTTCAGGATATTCTTGACTATGAGTCTAAATTGAAAATTAGAAGAAGGACAAAACTTAATTCTTTGGCTAAAGAAGCACAAAAACTCAATTTGGGATACTCATGATATATTTTCCCCGACTCACAATCGTTTTAGATGCAAATGTGATTTATCCCGCTCCAATCCGAGACTTACTCCTTAACCTTGCTGATTTGGATATTTTCAGTCCTAAATGGTCTGAATTAATTCAAGATGAGTGGACGCGGAATTTGTTAAAAAACAGACCCGATTTGTCAAAGGCTAAATTATTGAGAACGGTGAATATGATGAATGCTGCATTTCCTGATGCCGAAGTGTATGGATTCGAAGAATTAATTGATGAATTAGAATTACCAGATTCAAATGACAGGCATGTCCTCGCCGTAGGAATTGCGTGTAAAGCAGATGCAATAATCACGTTTAATAAGAAAGATTTTCCAAATAGATATTTAGATCAATTCAATATTGAAGTTTATGATCCTGATGAACTTTTAGCTTTACTGAATAGTTTAAACCCATCAATAGTGAGAAAAGCATTTGAAAATCAGCTAGACTCACTAAAGAATCCGCCTATGACTAAAGTAGAATTGATAGAAGTGTTACTAAATTGCAACTTAAAAACAGCAATGAAAATATTTGGGTAAAATGAGAATATTCATAAATCTCTAATTCGATTTCTATGGCATACCCCGATCTTCCTTTCCAATGAGGACGCGTATTCTCGTCAGCTCGGGGTATGCAGGGAACTGCCCGTACTGGGCTCCCCGAGCCGACTCAACACCCGTCCAATCCCCTTCCGCATCGCCCTTTCAATATCGATATAAGGAAGGGCTTCCTTACCGGTATAAATCACCATAATGGCGTACGAGGTATCGGCTTTTGTAACT
>JALVDO010000090.1 GCA_027008975.1 Saprospiraceae bacterium
TTCCTTTCCTGCGTCTTCGATGCGGAGCTCTCCGCAATTATGCGTTCTATACATTAGATTTTGTATTATTTTTTCAGAAGTGCAAAAGTACATCTTTTTAGGTTCCCTTCAAATAGGGGTAAGGAATTTCCGCAGCAACCTCGTGAAAAAGTATGTAAAGGTTTGTAGATGTGGCTTAATTTTGGATTTATTTCCCGCAGAGGGGCGCAAAGATTCTCGCAAAGGTGCGCAGAGGTCTCGCAGAGAGCGCAAAGAGCGCAAAGAATCTCTCCGTCCCTCCGTCTCCCAATCTCTCAGTCTCCAATTCTCCCTTCACCAACCCGCTCCTAAGTTGACACCTTCTTGCCCTTGGGCTACGAAGTTATCACCTTGTCGCTCCTCCCTCCCTTCGGTCATGAGGCAGGCATTCTATCATTTAAACCATTGCAAACCAGCTTCATTAACCGGCGAAATATGTCCCACACAAAAATCGTTATAGACTCGGATTACAAATCTATCTGAAATGAAATTACTCGTAGTACTCTTTTTGCTCTTCCCCTTTTTTGCTAACAGTCAGGATTACACCACACTCAAAAATGCGGATAAAAAGTGTATGAAGAGGTACAATAAAGCCAAATCCTACAACCGGAGTGGCGACTATGATAAAGCCATTAAAGAACTAAATAAGCTTCTCAAAGAAAAACCAATACTCATCGACGCACTTATCCTGAAAGCTTCTCTCGAAGGTGTTATAAATAACCTGAAGGAAGCCGAAACCGATTTTGAAAAGGTATTGGCTTTGGATGCTGCTTACAGTACGCGTGTCTATTACGAATTGGCAGCCATCGAACAGCAACAAAAGAAGTACGAAGAAGCCATCGAACACCTGGAGCAATACATTGCAGCCAATCCAAAAAGTAAAAAACGCCTACAAAGAGCCAAGCGAAAGCTGCGCAACCTCCGCTTTGTCGCCGAAGCGGTCAAGCATCCCGTTCCCTACGAGCCGATAAGCCTCGGCGAGCTGATTAATACCCCCAATTCCGAATATTTGCCCTCCCTGCGAGCCGATGAGGAAGCGTTGGTTTATACCGTCAGGAGAAATCATCAGGAAGACTTTTTTATCAGCAAAAAAAAGGATGGTGTCTGGCAGGCAGGCATGCCAATGGATGATATTAATACACCCCAAAACGAAGGCGCACAGTGCCTCTCAGCCGACGGGCGATTACTTATCTTCACCGCTTGTCAATACCCTAATAGTACCGGCAGTTGCGACCTCTACTTTTCCGTGTTGAAAAGCGGGAAATGGAGCAAGCCCAAAGAAATAAAAAGCATCAATACTCCTGCCTTCGAGGGGCAGCCAAGCCTTTCCGCCGACGGGCAGTACCTCTTCTTCACCAGCAACCGTCCGGGAGGATTGGGTGGCAAGGATATTTGGGTCAGTCGGCGCAAGCTAAAAGGCGGATGGAATACCCCTCAAAACCTTGGAAGCCCGATAAATACCCCGGATACAGACGAGTGTCCCTTTATCCATGCAGACGGTCGCACCCTGTATTTTTGCTCCGACGGACACCCGGGTATGGGGAAGGAGGATTTGTTTTTTGCCCGGAAAAGCGAGCAGGGAATATGGCAGACACCAACCAACCTCGGCTACCCCATCAACACGGAAGCCAACGAGGCAACACTCGTCGTCAGCACAGACGGACAGACCGCTTATTATGCTACCGACAACCCCGATTACGTGCCTCAAAACGGACGTCTTACCAATTTTGACCTTTTTAGTTTTGACCTCTATGAGGACGCACGTCCTCTACCAGTCACTTACGTCAGGGGGCAGGTCGTCGATGCTGCATCCGACCGGGGCATTTCCGCCCGGCTCGAGGTGATTGATTTGAAAAGCGGGCAGCCTTATACAACGGCTTATACCAGTGCCAAAGGACATTTCCTGTTCTGCCTACCCGCCGGACACGACTATGCTCTGCACGTCAACAAAAAAGGGTATTTGTTTCACTCTACCCATTTCTCCCTGCAATCCGAAAATGACTATAATCACCCTTATATTTTGGAAATCGCCCTTGAAAAATTACCCCAAATCAACGAATCGACACCGGCGACATCCAAGCCAATCGTACTGGAAAATATCTTTTTTAAAACCGGCTCTTCGGAACTGGAATCTACCTCTTTTGTGGAATTAGACAGACTCTATCATCTGCTTACGCAAAATAAGACCCTACGAATAAAAATCAATGGACATACGGATAATGTAGGCGACGAAGCCGACAATATGCAGCTCTCCATTGAGAGAGCCAAAGCCGTCTATGACTACCTGCTAAACAAAGGAATTAACCCCGAAAGGCTATCCTTCAAAGGATATGGAGAGACACGCCCCATTGCCGATAATGATACGGCGGAAGGACGCCGGCGTAATCGACGAACGGAGTTTGAGGTGGTGCGGTGATGTTGCTTCAGCAAGCCAAGGAGCATACCCACCCAGCGACGCTTTTTTATCACGACATCTACCCCTGCACTCTTTATTTCCGAAGAAAGAGTAGGATAAAACAAAGTCCACGATTGAGTAATTCCCCCACCGATGATAACACCTTCTGTACGGGAATTGCGAAGCCAGGGAATTAAAAAATCAGCCAAGTGGTGGGCAAAGGTGATATGGATGGTCTCCACTTTATCAAATATTGAGTTACTCCCGCTGAATCGTTGCAATGTTAATAAATAATCTGTCTATTTTTTGCAACTCTGCAAAATTGTCTTTACCTTTGTGGATGGGTGTACTGCATTCTGTACTATTTCTTTTATTAAGATTTCACTTTTTTGCAGCAAACGGCCTCCACGAATTTTCTGAACTGATATTTCCCAATCTATTCTGTAACGGCACGATATGAGGTGTGCTGTTTTTGAGATGTTAATCCCGTGCATTGAAGGTATTGAGTAGCGAATCGATGCAGGTTTTGCAGTGGAAAAAATATGGTAGGAAAAAATAATAACGGCAAATATAAAACAACAGCAGGATAATGGAACAGTATAGGACTATTTTTAATGGTCGGCTTGATTTTGGCAATCAGCGCACTTACGACAAGGTATTCGAGATGTATGAGCATCGCTTTGAGAATTACTACAAAATGCAAGTGATTTTTTTAGCGGAGGATTTATTTAATGAAGAGGAATTGTGCATTCAATTGCCTAAAAGAATCGTTCAGTCCACTAAGAAAAAGTGGATGAACACCATAAACCTATTCAATCACATCGCTGATTTTGCCATTGCGGGGGCGATTGATGCTTGGCTGCTGGATGGAAAAATTTTGTTGGAAAAACACTTCATTGAGCCTGTCGGAGACAAAACTGTCGTCAAAGAGTACCTCAAAGGACGAGAATTGGCCTCCACTGACCAAAGCGAAGAGGCTATGAAGGCATTGAATCGCGTTATTGAGAAATTTGAAAAGCACGCCATGGCCTACGAAAGACGTGGTTATGTCAACTTTCAACTAAAGAACTTCGACGATGCCTTATACGATTACAATAAGAGTATTCAGTTGTACGACCGCCATCCAAACCCCTATTACGGAAGGGGGTTAACGCTTCTGGCACAGGGCAAATTGGATGAGGCAATTGAAAATTTCACCTTAGTGACCAAGTTTGCAATGCCAATAGAACCACTTCACTGGTATGCAAAAAAACAAAAAGCGAAGGTTTATTTTAAACTCAAGGAGTACGATAATGCACTAAAAGAAGTCGAGGCTTACGTTGGGCGCAATTTCCGGAAGGATAGTCCACACATCAAACACCAGCCCCAAATGAAGTACTTCAAGGGGCAAATCCTCATGGAGTTGGAGCGCTTTGTTGATGCCATTCAAGTGTTTGACGAACTGGAAAAATCCTGGACAGACATGCCGGAACTCGAAAAGATTGAGCTCTTTGCCAATCGGGGAATCGCCAAAAAAAATGCAGGCAAAAGAGGGTTTAAAAAAGACCTCCAATTTGCGGCAGACAAAGGCTCCAAAATCGCAAAAGAGGTGTTGGATCCCTCTGAGTAAGAACTTTAGTGTTAAATAATTGTTGAAAAACAGACCTGAATAATTAGTTAATCAGGTCTGTTTTTTATTAGTAACTTCTTTTATTGAGTAGTTACTTGTATTGGAAATAAACATGCAGGAAATATTACACTATAAGGAGTTTGGGCAAGGACCACCACTGGTCATTCTTCACGGTCTGTTTGGAATGCTGGACAACTGGCAGACGATTGCCAAGAGGCTGGCGAAGCATTATACCGTATTCATTCTCGACCAAAGAAATCACGGCAAATCATTTCATCAATCACCCCACACTTATGAGGCGATGGCAAATGACTTGGAGGAGTTCCTCGAATCAAGGTGGATTTACAAAACTCATTTGATGGGACACTCCATGGGAGGAAAGACAGCTATGAAATTTGCGGTGGATTATCCCGACTTTATCGATAAACTCATCGTTGTGGATATTGCTCCCAAACAATATCCTCCCGGGCATCAGGTAATATTTGAAGCGCTGGCATCTATTGATTTGCACCAAATAAAAAGTCGAAAAGAGGCTGAAGATATATTAAAACAGAAAATAGGACTAGCCTCTATCCGTCAGTTTTTGTTGAAGAATTTAACGAGAAATAAAAATGGGGGTTTTCGCTGGAAAATGAATTTGCCGGTTATAGAGCAGTATTACCCTGAGATACTCGCTCCCTGTCTCCAAGAAGAAGATGTTTTTGAGGGAGAAACACTATTTTTGAAAGGAGAACGTTCTCCTTATATCACCAATAGTGACGAAAAAAACATCTTTCAACATTTTCCTAATGCTCATATAAAAACCATACCGGAAGCGGGGCATTGGCTTCACGCAGAAGCTCCCGAAGAGGTATTAAAAGTAGTATTATCGTTTTTGGCACAATAATTGGAGCAGAAGAGTTGTGATGTCACAATTTGTAAGCCAGGTAATAATGTGATGAAGTTGTTTAAGAATGGCTCTTGACGCGGAAAATAATTCAAAAGGTAAAAGGTAAAATTTAAAAGGTAAAATGATAAAGTGTGATTTGATGTTTAGAGCGATATCCACTTTAC
>JALVDO010000091.1 GCA_027008975.1 Saprospiraceae bacterium
TAACAATGTCCATTTATCATGAATAAAACCAATGCTTATCAGTCCAATTCCCCCGAGAAGTAAACACAAAAAGTGGGTGTGTTTTTTTCCAATTGCATCGGCTATTTTGTTTAAAAACAAAGCAAAAACAAAGGTCACCAGACTATAAAAGCCGAACATTAGGTTGCCCCATGCAATACCGTCGGCGTACAGTTCCGTTCCGGCTTTCTGTGCACCAAAAACATTTCGGGCAATAGCAACGGATAGATAGAACCACATCAAAAACAATCCCGGCCAGGTGAAAAACTGAACCAGAGCTAGTTGCTTCATCACCTTGGGCATATGAGTGATGTTGTGCAAAATTTCAGTTATTCCTTTGCCAATCCCTGCCGTTTCTTTCTTCTTTTTGTTGAAGGCGTCAATATCTTCAGGAGGATACTCCTTTACGCTAATAACAGTATAGAGCACGGAAGAGATAAAGGCGATGGCACCAACGAAAAAAGAAATCTTTACATATTGAGGAATGGTGCCGGTCGCACTGGTTTTTTCGTATCCTAATTTGTTAATCAACAGCCAAGGCAACACTGCTGCTAAAACCGCCCCAAGCCCAATGAAAAAACTCTGCATAGTAAATCCCCGGGCGTGTTGTTCGTCCGGTAACATATCCGCAACAAATGCTCTAAATGGCTCCATAGAGATATTGATGGATGCATCTAATACCCACAAAAGCCCGGCTGCCATCCAGATTGTCGAGGAGTAAGGCATGGACACCAGCGCAAGGGATGCCAATATAGCTCCTGTTAGGAAATAAGGCTTTCGCCTGCCCAGTCCGGTCCATGTCCGGTCGCTTAGATATCCGATGATAGGCTGTACCAATAGGCCCGTTAGTGGTGCAGCCAGCCATAATAAGGGTATTTTATCAGGCTCTGCGCCGAGGTATTCGTATATGGCACTCATGTTTCCCATCTGCAAACCCCATCCAAATTGGATGCCGAGAAATCCAAAGCTCATGTTCCATATTTGCCAAAAGCTTAATCTTGGCTTCTTTGCTTTTGTCTGTTCCATTGTCTATATTATTTATAACTACTTACTCAATACAATGTATCCGTACTTCGGTAACTCAAAATGATTTTCTCCCATAGGGGAAAGTAGAATTTGCCCGGCTCTAAACAAATACCCGTAAATCCCTTCTGCCTCGACCGGATGTGTTAATGATACCGCTCTTGCCTCATCCGAGAAATTGAGTATCACGATAACCTCGTGGATTCCCTTTTTTCTTTGGTAAGCAAATACGTCCGGATTATCGGTTGCAATTTTACGATAAGTACCACCGGAGGGTTCATTCCATAATGCCTCATTTTTGTGTTTTAACTCAAAGAGTTTTTTGAAAAAAGGCTGCTTGGATAAATCCGACCAGTCAATCGTATCCTTATCAAAAAAAGATAACCTTTTGTTGAGATTTGCCTCCTGTCCGCTATAAAGCAATGGCATTCCTTCCAAGGTGTATGCGAGGACTGCAAAAGCATCTGCTGCATCACCGTAACGCTCATGCACGGTGCCGTTCCAACTGTTTTCATCGTGATTAGTAGTAAAATTCATACGGATGGCATCGGCAGGATAGCGCTTCTCTTCCTGCATAAAGGCATCAATTCTTTTTGGTTCTTCTTCTCCCTTTGCTATTTGATTAGTCATGTGGTTAAAACCCCAACCATAAGTCATGTCAAATCCGGCTTCAGTATGCATCTTAGGGTCATCCCACTCTGCTAACATGAACACGTCTTTGATGGTCTTAATACTATCAATAGCTGCTCTCCAAAAATCGTTGGGTACAAATCCGGCGACATCGCACCTGAATCCGTCAATATCTGCTGTTCTGACCCAATACTGCATAGCTTGAATCATAGCTGCACGCATTTCGGGATTGTCGTAATTGAAGTCCGCCACATCCGTCCAGTCTGTTCCCTCGGGATGGATAATCTCTCCCTGCTCATTTTGAGTGTACCAATCGGGGTGTTCCAATGCCCAGACGTTATCAAAAGCAGAGTGATTGGCTACCCAGTCAAGTAAGACATGCATCCCCATCCCATGTGCTTTTTTGACTAAATTTTGGAAATCCTGCAGCGTACCCAAATCGGGGTTCACCGCCAAATAATCTCGTGAGGAATACGGACTCCCCATACTTCCCTTTCTATTCTTAATCCCTATGGGATGAATGGGCATTATCCATAGTATATCCACACCTAACTCTTTTAGTCGCGGCAAGTGCTCAGCGAAAGCATTGAAGGTGCCTTCCGGTGTGTATTGCCGGGTATTTACCTCATAAATATTAGCGTTTTTCGACCACTCCTCAACGGATATATTATTTTGAGGGGTGTGGTTTTGTACAACAATCTCTTTTTTTTCGGAACACGAAAAGAGCAAAATACCTAAAAAGGCGGGCAGGAAATATTTTAAATACTTCATCTATTTATTTTTATAAGTTAAAACTTCAAAACCAATAGGAGGCAACTCCAGTATAATTTTCTTTTTTTGAATGTCCATTTTTGAACCGAAATGAGTACGCCATCCGGAGTGGGCAGCCTCCCTTAACGGTACTTCGAGTACCTTTCCTGATTTTGACTTATTGAGTACGACAACAACTTCTTCATCAAAATAGTGCCGGGCGTAAATCAATACGTCTTTATCAACCTGTAAAAAATCAATATCGCCGTACATTAAAGCCATGTTATTCCTCCGCAGTTTTGCTAATTGGCTTACCTTATCTCTAAGGGCTAACTCGTCGGGACTTAATTCGTCAAACTTCATCATTCGTCGATTGTCGGGGTCATTGCCACCGGTTAGCCCAATTTCGTCACCGTAATAGATGACTGGTATCCCAGGAATCGTCAAGATAACCGCGTGCATCATGGCTGCTCTTTGATAGCCCGTTTTTGTTTTTTTGTGAATGTCTCTAGTCCAACCTGCGAGCTTGCTATCTTCATCAAAGCGAACGTCCCCCGTCGCTATTGCCATTAATCGAGGCTTATCCTGATTACCCGTTATATACCCCATGAGATTGTGGATGCCGTAGTAATCAAAACTTTGTTGTAGGCGGTCGTGGAAGCTTTTCCAGTTTTTGTCGTCCTGACAAATCGTTGCCAATAAGGCATCGAAAACATTGAAGTCAAACTGCCCCTCCAGCATGCCACTACCAATATAGCTGCTAATCAAATCGGGCGTACCATAAGTTTCACCAATTTGGAAAATAGTTTTGCCCGATTCTTTCTCGTAAAGCTTTATTTTTTTGGTTAGCGTACGCCAAAATATTTCTGGAATATGCTTAGTCGCATCATGCCTGAAACCATCAATATCGTAGGTTTTTATCCAGAACAGGGCGCTGTCCGAAAGCATTTCGGTTATCTCTTTTCGTTCTAGATTGAGTGTAGGCAGGAAGGTGTCAAACCACGTTGTTAGGCGGTGTTCGTCCCACTTTTCGGTATTGAGGGTCCCATCGGGGAGGTATAAATCAGTCGCCCATCCGTTGTCTTTATTTGCCTGATAAACGGGGTGGTTTTCATGCACGTGATTGGCAATGAAATCGAGAAATATATTGATTCCCTTTGCATGTGCCTTTGCTACCAACTCCTTCAAATCGTCAGGTGTTCCAAATCGATCGTCGATCAGCGTGAACGATACCGGCCAATAACCGTGAAAAGCCGAGAATTTGCTTTTCACCCCTCCCTTATTGTAAAAGCCAAACGCTCCTTCAGGATTTTTCACGATGGGCGAGAGCCATATAGCCGTCATGCCAAGGTCTGTAAAGTACCCTTCATCTAACTTTTTGATAATACCCCGAATGTCCCCTCCGTGAAAATCTGCTCTCGGGCGAACTTCTTTATCGAGAAGCGGGCGGTTATTAGAGGGATTACCATCACAAAAGCGATCAACCATTGGAAAGTAAAGAATATTAGTTCGCTTGTCGTTGCGATTGAGCTTTTGGGGGTTGAAGACGGGTATTCCATACTCCAAGGGAATAAACACTTGCGGTGAAGCGCCAAAATCGTTATACGCCCATATTCTGAGTGTACTCCTTTTTATTTTTTTTGCTTCCGTAGGGATGGAGACTATTCCATCCTGAATAGTTATGCGCTTGTTTCGCCAAAGGGCTATATACTCTTTTACCGGATTATTGGCAGCAATTTCCAATTGTTTATTATTCCAGTTCAGATGATTTATTTGCGGGAGCTTGTCCTTGTCAACGCCTTTTACAACCAGTGGAGAATTCCACCCGCCAATGCCATTTTCTATTTTTTCAGGATTATTGGGGTCTAACATCCACTTGCCATCCAGTACGACTTGATAACCGTAAGTGCCCGGGTTGAGATATAAGGTAGTTTCCCACTTCCCGTTTTTGAATTGCAATGGAGTATTTTGTGGGTTCCAGGCGTTTACATCACCCACCAATTGAACCTTTTTGTAGGTTTTTCCCTTAGGGTCAAAGGTAAAATGGTACTTCTTTTTGGAGGATTTTTTCATCAGAACGACTTCCTTATGCGCTCCTTTGGTGAAAGTAAGTAGGTTTAATGCCGGTATTTCACTGGAAGTTATGAGTCTCAGTAATCGTCCATCGGTAGAGAGGTGTTGACTAAAGCCGATAGGCGCGATGACCTTATCCACATTTTTTAGATCTAAGACAAAGTCTTCCAAGTGGATGATTGTCGTATCCGGCTCTAATTTTACGGGAAGGGCATCTCCAAAAACGATAGGCTCCTGACGGGCAGGTGGACGACTATCGATGGCAGCCTCTCTTCCGGTGCAACCGAAAAGAATTAGTAATGAAGTAATAACAAAATATTTCATCCTTTTATTTTTTTCTATTAGCTGCCTGCCTCACGACTAGAAGGAGGGAGGCCTGCCTCCCCAAGGCGGGAGGTTTCCCACAGGCGGCTAATTTCCAATCATTCTTGTAAATCAAATTTCTTTCTGTTTAAAACTTTGTTAATCTGCGTTCAGCTTGCCCGCACCGGTACGCGCCCGCGCCCATACCCATACCCCAATACGGGAGCGTATGCTCGGGACGGTCTTGTCGCGCCCGTATGGGTATGG
>JALVDO010000092.1 GCA_027008975.1 Saprospiraceae bacterium
TCACCTTTCACTCCTCGTTGCGTTAGTGGCTATTACCCTGTCCACAACAACAACCGAATGGGGGTTCTTTGCTCATCGCCGAATCAATCGCTTAGCCGTTTTTACCCTCCCCCCCGAAATGGCAGGATACTTTAAGAAGAACATTGAATTTATTACCGAACACGCCGTTGATCCCGACAAAAGGCGCTACGCCGTCAAAGGGGAGGGCATTCGGCACTATATCGACATTGACCATTGGGGGACGTACCCCTTTCCCGAAGTACCTAGAAAGTGGACGGATGCCTTGATTAAATACACCGGATTATATGCCATTTCCGGTAAGGATACCTTGCGCATAGAACGTGATACTCGCCCCGAATTCGCTCAAAAAGAAGATTTTTATGCCTTCCGGGACTCCATCCAGGGCAAAAGCTGGCTTATTAACAAAAAAATTTACAGGCAATTTTTTAGCAGGCACATATTACCTCAATATCAGGAAGATGAATGGATTGTGAATTGTGACACCCTAGCCCGCTTACTTAAAACACCCCTCGCCTGTGATAAAGTCATCGCCGTAGATTATTTCTCCGAATACGGTATTGTTCCCTACAACCTCGTCAGTATGAAGCGCAAACTGACCAATGCCTTCCGACGTAAAGACAGCAAGCGAATCCTTCGCCTCTCCGCCGAAATAGGGCATTATGTCGCAGATGCCTCCGTACCCCTACACACCACCGAAAACTACAATGGGCAGATGACTAACCAAATTGGCATCCACGGCTTTTGGGAAAGCAGACTCCCCGAGCTATTTGCTGACGAGACTTACGATTACTTCGTCGGACCAGCCAATTACATCGAAGACACAAGAGCCTTCTTTTGGGATAGAGTGCTCACTAGCCACGCCATGCTGGATAGTGTACTTACCATCGAAAAATACCTTAGCCAAACCTACCCCAAAGACCAACAGTTTTGTTACGAAGAACGCCTCGATATCATCATTCGCACCCAGTGTCGCGCCTATGCTGCCGCCTACCATGATCACCTCCACGGTATGGTCGAAAAGCGAATGCGTTCCACCATTCTTGCTGTCGGATCTACTTGGTACACCTGTTGGGTCGATGCCGGACAACCGGACCTCTCTAATCTCCAAAAAACCGTGTTCACCAAAAAAGAACTCCGTGAAATGGAAGAACTTGACAAAGCCAAAGCCCGCGGGCACATTTATGGGCGAAAGCACGAGGATTAACTCCTTAAAAAAATTACAGGAATTTTGCGGGATAATTGTATCTGATTGATAATCAATCGGGTGCGATGTGTTTTAACGGTGTCTTATCGTTTCGAAACATTTGATGACGAATAAAAAGTAGATATTTGCAAAAGGCTACACAAGGGCAAATACCATAAATTTTAAAAATTATGACAAAAAAATTACTACCATCCTTATTACTACTCCTTCTTGTGGCAACCATACTACAAGGGCAGGAAGAGGATGCTCGCTATGCGGGAAAGACCACCTTCCCTTTTGGGATTGTAGAGACCGTTTCCTCTAAAGAACTTCACGAAGATCGAATACTGAATATTTACCTTCCGCAAGGTTATAACCCGGATAGCGTGGCGACATATCCCGTGATTTACCTGTTGGATGGCTCCGCAAATGAAGATTTTCCTCATATTGCCGGTTTAGTCCAGTTCCTAAATATGTACGAGTTGTTACCAAAATCCATTGTGGTTGGTATCGCAAACGTAGATAGATACCGGGATTTTACCTATCCGAGTAGAGTGAAATCGGATAGGCGGGCAATCCCTACGAGTGGCGGCTCAGAGGAATTTATCAATTTTGTGGAAAAGGAAGTGCAGCCTTTTATACAAAAAAACTACAAGACCAATGGACACCGGACGATTATCGGGCAATCCCTTGGAGGACTGGTTGCCACCGAAATTCTTTTCAAAAAGCCGGATATGTTTGATGATTACATCATCGTCAGTCCATCGCTTTGGTGGGATAAGATGAGAATGGTGAAAAAGGCAGATGAATACCTGACCGCAAATCTAATGACTTCCAAGCGGGTATTTGTCTCTCTTGGGAAGGAGCATCCGGCCATGCACAAAGTAGCCGATATGTTGGTCGAATCTCTCCACAAAATTGATATTAAAGGTATGGAAATTTACTACGAACCAATTTTATCGGAGAATCATGCCACCATTTTGCACAAAGCCGTTTACCTCGCGTTTGAAAGGATACACTAAATACTACTATTTAATTACAAAATATGAAGAAAATGAAAAAACAATTCGCATTTATCATCATTATCCTATTTTCAATTTATTCTTGCTCGGAGCACAAAAATGCATTAGAAAAAGAAGAATTTGATATAGAAATGGTTAAACCAATTATCGAAAAAAATTCCAAATTGTGGAATAAGGGCTTGATGACTAAAGATATATCAGTGTTTTTGAATCTGTATGATGAAGGAGGACATTATTTGCCTGATGCAGATAAGGCAATACACGGAAATGCGGCAATCGCTGAGTATTGGAAAAATTCTTGGGATTTTGTAAAAGAATTGCACCTGAATATGGAAACATTAGAAGGCACCGAAGATTTGCTATACGAAACGGGGAAAGGAAGCATTTTAATAATGAATGATACGGGGGAATACGATGAGTTTAAGTTTAAATATGTAAATGTTTGGAAAAAACAGGACGATGGAAGTTATAAAGTTGTAATTGACACATTTAATGAGTTGAAAAATGATTAGAATTACAATTACCATAAGCATTTTAGTGCTCGCGATGGCTTGTGAGCCGACTGAAAAGGAATTGACAAATGAAGAGTTTATTGAATTTTTTAACTCTTTTAACCCGCAATGGAAGCAAGCGATAGTTTCTAATGAACCGGCCTATATTGTTGACAGATATGCCGAGGATGCCATTATTGGACCTCCTAATAAAAACTTTATTGAGGGAAAAGAGTTAATAGAACAATATTGGACTAATAATGTCGGATATATGAATGACTTTTGGTATAAAACACAACGTATTGGCGGCAATACAAAGGACGTGTTTTACGAGTCGGGAATTGCTTATGCTGAATACGAAATAAATAATCAAACATTTAAGGACACTACAAAATATCTGTTCGTTTGGAAAAATATGGGTAATGGCGAATACAAAGTATTGGCAGAGATGTTTAATGCAATTCCGCAAGAATAACGAAATAAGTAAGCGGTCAAAATTGGGGCACCGTATAATATAAAGCAAGTTTATATGTGGTTTAATTTGAACACTTACTAATTCTACTTTATTTTTTCAATAGTGTCGGTATAAAATTAGCTTTTGACACCTTTTTTTGTCACTTCGACAAATAAAAGTTGGTATTTAGTCTGAAATACTTGCTTTTTTCTTATTTCAGGTGTAAATTGCGTCTTTTATTCAAACACATAAACGTTATGACAGGTAAACTAGATAAAATCGACCTTAAGATACTTAAGCTATTACAGGAAAATAGCAAAATTACCAATTTGGATTTATCCAAAAAAATTGGTCTTTCTCCGGCTCCAACCTTGGAGCGCGTACGGAAATTAGAAGCAACCGGTATCATCGAAAGCTACCATGCACAAGTGAGCGCAGCTAAAATCGGGCTTAGTGTGCAGACTTTCGTCTTGGTATCTCTAGCTTGGCAAAAAGAGGATGCTTTGAATCGCTTTTTGAAGAAAATTCAGGAGATTGACGAAATTACGGAATGTTATATCATCACCGGTGAGGCAGACTTCCTCATTAAGATTGTTTGTAAAGACATTCCTACCTACGAGCAATTATTGTTCAAGACCCTTTCTCAAATTGAAGAGATTGAACGGCTTAAAACACTAATGACACTTTCGACTGTCAAAAACAGCAAGGTGTTACCGTTTAAGTACGTGTAAATTAGGGCTCAGTTGCACTCTCATTGTAGAGTGCAACTGAAACTTCAAAGTACGATGTCCAAAAAGAAAAATTCACTCCTGTGGCAGATTTCTGCCCCTGATAACCAGGCCCAATCCTATATACTTGGCACTATGCATGTAAGAGACAAGCGCGCCTTTCGGCTGGTAGAGCGCAGCTTGCCTTATCTCAATCGGTGTTCCCTGTTTTGTGCGGAGTATGATCTCTCCTCTGGCCATTCACCTTCGGAGGAACTATTGCGAAGGATACAAAGCGTTCCTCCTTTGTTGGACTTACTAGGTATCCGGAATTACGAAAAACTAAGGAAAGTATTATTGCAGCGTATCGGCTTAAATCTGGATTTTTACAACACTATTCACCCCATGATGCTGTTATCCATGATTCAACAAAAGGTTTTGGGAACTGAAGAAGTGATTATCCTGGATGCCTTCCTCTGGGATTATGCCGGGGAGAATCAAATCGAAAGGAAAGGTATAGAGACCATCGACAGTCAAATGCTGACATTACTCGAATTGCCAATCCGTTGGAATATTGATACCCTGAAATCAATTAGCCGGAATTTTAAAAAATTCAGAAAAAAAACTGAGAAATTACTTCAATATTACGAAACCGAACACCTGACTGCCATTCATCGTGCCTCTAGGAAAATGGATGGCGAAGCTAAACGCATCCTGGCAACTCGACGAAATATCCAAATGGCTAATTTCATGGCAAATGAAGCTCGGAATAAACCCGCCTTTTTCGCCATTGGGGCTGCTCACCTTTCAGGTGAAAAAGGCGTCTTGCGAATGTTGAAAAAAAAGGGTTTTCGCCTTCGTCCTATTCACTCCTAATACCTTATTTTGTATAAAAAATACCGTTTTATAAATTTCCCGACAGGCTCATGTCCTGAAAGCTCATTTTATTGAAGAATATTTCTTATTATTGCGAATCAAAATACGGAAATTGTGTAAAAAATCAGCAATCCTCAAACCGTGGTAAATTAAGAATTGGCACAAAATAAGCTAAAATATGAACTCTTTTCTCTATAGGTCTTTTGCATTTTTTATTTTTTTTAATGCATCTCTTTGGTCTTTCGGTCAGTCGGAAGCCGACTTTTATAATACAGAAAAAATACAGGATA
>JALVDO010000093.1 GCA_027008975.1 Saprospiraceae bacterium
ACACTTCTAACTAAAGTCGACCCGCATGAAAAAGACCGCATTGTCACTATCCGGAAACGCCTCCAAAAAAACCTGCTAGAATACCTGGGCAAGGAGAATGTCGATGAAAATAGATTCGAACAAGAGGTAATCTTCTACCTTGAAAAAATTGACATCACAGAAGAGAAGGTCCGGCTAAGCCAGCATTGCAAATACTTCATAGAAGTACTCGAAAACGATAAAAAAGAAAAAGGGAAAAAATTGAATTTCATCAGTCAGGAGATTGGAAGGGAGATTAACACCCTCGGGGCAAAAGCCTACTCCTCCGACTTGCAAAGGGTAGTCGTAGAAATGAAGGATGAACTGGAAAAAATAAAGGAACAGGTAGCCAATTCAGTATAATAAACATGAGTAAGTTAATCATAGTAGCAGCGCCGTCCGGAGCTGGTAAAACGACTATCGTCAATCATCTATTGAAGACCTTTGACTCGCTGTCGTTCTCCGTGTCTGCTGCTACGCGCAGAAAACGGGACTACGAAGTTGATGGAGTAAACTATTACTTTATCAGCCCCGAGCAATTCAAAGAAAAGATAAGGGAAGGAGCATTTGTAGAATGGGAGGAAGTTTATGACAACCAATATTACGGCACCCTACGCAGCGAAATAGAGCGTTTGTGGAAAGCAGGTAAAAACATCATTTTCGATATTGACGTAAAGGGTGCACTCAATATCAAAAAACAATTCCCCGAAGAATCGCTGACGATTTTTGTAAAACCGCCAAGTGAAGAAATCCTCATCAACCGCTTAAAAAACAGAAAAACAGAAACGGAGAAAAGTCTGCGAAAGCGAATCGCCCGCGTCAAAGAAGAACTAAAATACGAGGATAAATTCGACAAGGTGGTGCTGAATGACAAATTGCAAGACGCCTTTGCCGATGCAGAGAGCATTGTCGCTGACTTCCTCCATGAGCAACCAAAAAAGAAGACCGATGAGTAATCCACTCGCTAACAAAATAATCGTATCCGTAACTGCAGAATACGATGTCCGGCATTCGCATCCTGAAAAAGACAAGTATGTGTTTCGCTACAAAGTACACATCCAGAATAACAATGCCATCGCGGTACAATTAGTGCGTAGGCATTGGTTCATCTTCGATTCCTCCGGTGTAGTTAGGGAGGTAGAGGGCATGGGCGTTGTTGGCCGGCAGCCGGTTATCGAGCCGGGCAATTCCTACTTTTACGAGTCGTGGTCACCGCTGGAAACACCTATCGGGCAAATGTGGGGAACATACACCTTCAAGGCGAAGCATGTTGAGCCATTTAAGGTACAAATACCGGCTTTTACATTAGAGGCGCGGTTTAAGCTGAATTAAAATGAGTGTATAACAAATCGGGTGCCATTCAGGCAGCCTTCTTGTATAATTTCTTCTGTTCTTGATTGATAAATCGATGGATGAAAGATTCCCAGTCACCATTTTTCTTGACAGCTCGGATGTCTAACATCTTTTGCGCACCTTCCTTTCCCCAATGCATCGCATTTCTTTCCATTCTACTTTTGACAAAATGGCCACAGGCACTTTCTACCGCTCCAGTCGTTATCGGAAAGCCCTCCTCTAAATAAGTTTTGTACTTCATCATTTCGATATGGTTTTTAAAGTAGGTAATTCCCCTTTTTATATTGAGTGCCTGAGTAGTGCTGTATGACTTTATACTTGCTATCTTTTCCCATTCTTCGATTACTTCTTCGACCCGATTGTCTAACAATAAAATAGCCTGTTGCTCGACCCAGCTTTCTCTGTCTTTGCTTTTTTCTCCTTTGTAGGCATTAGCTACTTTCCATACATATTCCAAAACATGGATAAAGTCTAGTACATAAGTTTTTATTCTGTGCTCTATTTTCTTCTCTACTGCCACCTTCTCAACGGCATTCCTTAAAGCTCGGTCTCCATCAATGAGCACAACAATTGGTTTTGTGCCAGAGGCATCACGTTTTAATACATTTTCAATGCCATATTCAATGGCTTTCACTTTATCTGATAAAAAGGCTCTTATGTGTTTTTCTTTATGCCACTCATGTTTTTCTTTTGGTGCTGAATTGAGTTGTTGCTGTTCACTATTTCTAAAAAGGCTATTGATAATGTCAGCAGATGTCCGTTGTTTAGGATTAAATGAGCTACTTACGCTCACCGTGGCTTCTTTTTTTACACCCTTCTTTTTCCCTCGACCCAATCTTGTTGATGTACTCTCCTCTGAGCGTTCTGTTTCTTTTCGGATAATCGGAACTCCTTTACCATCAAAACCAACACTCAAATGTGTCCCATCATTCACACTACCCCAATCTTTTACAGCATAAAAATCCGATACATGAGCTGAACATTTATAGGTCACTCTACTACTTTGTATACCTGACAAGTGCTGCCCCAAAATCTTTTCTAAAAAATTTACACTTTGATCAAAATCTAAGTCCACCGCGCCATAAGCCAGCCAATCGTGTAAAATATATGAAAATCGTCCATCAGGCAAACCCAACTCCTTGTCAAGGACATAATGCGTTTTGTCCGTTGGCGAATAGTACTTTGGACGCTTGATTTCTATCAAACCGAATATGCTCCGATATTGACGTGAGCGAACACCCGTATTTTTCATTTTCTTGCCCTCTTTATCCAGAGGAACTCCTCGTAATTTTACAAATTCGCTTACCATAAATATGTAATAACATAATAGCATTTTACCCAATTCCAAGAGCCTCTTAAATATGTGACCTTCTACTTCATGTAGCCCTTTTGCTGCTTTCGGAAACTGTTCCAATTCATCGATTATCTTTTCCAGTTCCTTGCGTATTTCAGTTCTTTTTTGTTTCTTTACATCCATAATGAGTGAGTTTTAGTTGGATCGAAAACTCTAATTTAGGGAATTTTACGCCCACTCACTCATTTTTTTACACCCGATTTGTTATACACTCAATTAAAATCGGAATGAGAATTGGAAAATTTAAAATTCAAAAGGGAAAATTATAAATTTAAAATCGAGGATTCCATTTTCAAAACCAATTTCACTTTTACCTTTAGCCTACTGACGAGGTTACACCTGTCAGCATCTATCGATTTAGCCTTTAGCCTTTAGCCTTTAGCCTTTAGCCTTTTTTACGAACAAACAAGGAACACAGAACACAAAACAAGGAACAAGAAACACCGAACAAACACAAAAAAATGCGAATAACAATAATAACAATACTGCTAATTTGCTTTGGGAAGTTATCTGCACAAGAACACTTTTCCGGGCTGTTTATGAAGGATAGTACCGATTATTTCTACAGCGATGCACTGGTGCAAAAAGACTTCAATGCGCTGGATGATTCTCTAACACGGCAGGGATATATCCTGACCGACTGGAATTTATCAGACGGGAAAGAATTGATTTTTCGTGGAATTTGGAACAAAAATCGAAGTAGTCCGGCGGTTACGCCTATCATTGAAAAGACTTCCTGGGAGGCATTCATCAAAGAGAAACGAGCCAAAGTAAAAGAAGGCTCTTTGATGATTAATGTCCAATACTATTCCGACCTCGTCGGCTCGGCGCATTATTTGGCTAAGTGGAAAAAAGACTCTACCATTCACAAAGTATGGAAATTTTCAAGTTTTGACTACCTGAAAAAGAAGGTGCAGGCGATGAAAAAGGATGGCTTTGTATTAAAAGAAGTCGAGGTGAATCCGGATGAAAATCGCGATCCCGTTTTCCTCGCTTTGTTTTACAAAAAGGAATTTCTCAAAAGTTTCTCTTACTGTTATCAGGCAAAGGGACTTGCAGCCTTTAATGATGCTATCCTGCGAAGGCGCAAAAGCGGGTACTTCCTATCGGATATTGAGACCTATCACCAAAAGGGAAGTGATTATTACGTCGGAATTTTTGAAAAGGGCAAACAACCCTTTACCTTCGTGGGTAACCTCTCCGAAGATGCTTTTCTTCAGAAATGGGAAGAACTAGAAAAAGAGGGATATATCTTGATTGATTTGGAGTAAATCGAATATGCTGACTGAATTACACTACCTTCCGAATATCCGTTATATGCGACAGTTGGCAATGGCCGACGAAGTCTTCATCGAGCAATGGGAGCATTACCAAAAGGGTAGCTACCGCAATCGGGCGCACATTGTAGGAGGAAATGGGTTGCAACGCCTGTCCATCCCTCTGCTGAAGGGTAAAAACGAGCAACAATCCATCCGCGAAGTGCGTATCGCTTGGTATCAAAATTGGGCAAAGCAACATTGGAATTCCATTGCCTCCGCTTACGGGAAGTCGCCCTTTTTTGAATATTATGCCGATGATTTACGACCCATTTATGAAGGTAAACCTGAATTTCTATTCGATTTTAACCTACGCATTTTGGAGGTGCTATTGGAGTTGATGGGATTGGAGGCGTCACTGAAATTCACAGCGCAGTACGATGCTCCAACTGAGGCGGGAGTAGCGGATAGGCGAAACACCATATCACCCAAGAATCCGGCGGATGACGGACTGCGGTACAGACAGGTTTTTGAAGAGCGGCACGGTTTTGTCCCCGATTTGAGCGTATTGGATTTGTTGTTTTGTGTGGGACCGGAGGCCGGGGATTTGTTGTATTATAATCAGAAAAAATAAAAAAAAACAATCATGAAAAAATTAAAAACCTTTTTCTTCCTCAGCATTTTGTTTATATCCGCCTGTGGCGTATCTCACTCCGGATGCGGAGAAAATAAAGATGGCGACGAAGGAGCATCTACTGCCATTGATATGCGACTGCACGATATCTGGGTGGTGGAGCGCATCGATGGGAAAGCATTTAAGAGCAATCCTAAATCACCGCGTCAGAGACGGCCACAAATAGAAATCTACGTCGAAGAAATGCGAGTATCCGGCAACGATGGCTGCAACGAAATCGGGGGTAAAATCGAGACTCTAAGCGCTGAAATTATTCAATTCGGACCGATAATGGGCACCAAAATGGCTTGCCCGGATATGGAAACACCCCGCCGATTTAATGAAGCCTTGACCGGTACCCGAAGCTATAAAATTAAAAACCTC
>JALVDO010000094.1 GCA_027008975.1 Saprospiraceae bacterium
ACACCATCAACCTGAAACAATGTTTTAAAACAGGCATCCAACGACATAATATCTTCAACTAGATTTTCAATAAAAGAAATTAACTTCATTATTTTTTTTCTTTGCCCCCGCTCGCTGCGACCTGCGCTCGCAAAGCGAACATTGGTGTAGGCTTCAGCCTACCGTTATCAAGACAAAACTACAAAAAAACGCACCAAACCATAGGTTAAAAACTTAGACCTTAGTTCGATTGGCGACTACTACAAGTCGCATCGGGCAGGAAAATTGGATAAAAAATGACGTTTCCGATTGATTAAAGCTGCAGTTAAGATACCATAAAAAAAGGGTTGTATCGCTACAACCCTCTTAAAATAACCACATTTGAAACACTATTTCTTTATTCCAACAACACCATCTTTCTAGTGGCAGTATATTGGGCAGTCTCTAATTTGTAATACAGCACTCCGGATATTGGCAACGAACTAAGGTCAATCTGAATCTGATTATACCCTGCCTCATAATATCCTTCCAGCCGTTTCCATTCCCGACCACTTACATCGTAAATAGTTAGGCTCGCCTTGGATGCTTCCGGCAAATTGAATGGAATGGTTGTTCGATTTTTGAATGGGTTGGGAATATTTTGATACAATTCAAATTCAGATTCGCCTGTCGGAACAGATGCCCTGTCTTTGAAATTAATTGCCACACCCATGATATCTCCATCAGCATTATAAGCTTCTGCCCTGATTTTTCTCGATGAAATACTCAGCAAATCTGTCAATCGGTTTGTCGCTCCGGCGTAAAAGACCAGACTGAATAGTTTTGTTCCCGCAGCAATGGTTGCTCCGGTGGGATGATTCCAACTGAAAGACAACAAGCCGTTTTCGGTATCTGCGGTTCCAAAATTCCCCTCATCGGTCACCCCGTATTCGATGCCTATTAGCTCTATCCCTTCTACATCATAATGAATGGTCATTTGCAACCCTTGTATTTCGTCCACATCTCCGGCAGTGAAATCAACGCGATACTCCTGTCCTGCCCTTAGTTCGTCATCAAATACATCAAGGTAATAAGTTGCTCTTGTACTGCGCTCCTGTACACTATTTAGATTCGGAACAGCACTGGTGTTGACATCCCCTATTTTGACGGCGATGAAATCCTGATTTTCGAGGTGAGTATCCAAACCATCAACAGCAATATATTCAGGAAAGTCCTCTTGCCATGGATTGGCAGGATTTGGAAATACATAAGAAGCAGGAATAAACCTCCAACTATTATTGCTTGGTAACTCATCATAAACGCCAAGAATCAATTTGCGCAAGTGTATTAAATCAATTGTCGATATGGAATTAGAATGATTGAGGTCTGCTGCAATCATTTTATAAGGGGAATCTAAAAACTGGACACCCAAAATATGTTTTGAAATCATGATAATATCGAATGTAGAAACCCCGTTTAGGTAATCATCATTAGATTGTGGCTCGATAGTATAATCACCACCCATCGACAACCCCTCTGCGTGATATTCGCCTGCGGCATTGGTCACCATCCCGGCCTCCATAGGCATGCCAAAATCAACGGCTACATTTTGTGTTGGTTGATTTTCTTCCGTGATAATACGCCCTGCAATCGAGCCTTCCACTTCCGGTGTACCCGAACAAGTATTTCCCGGATCGACAATATTTAGGAAGGTCTCGCAGAAGTTATAGTTTGGACCTCCTACCGTTCCATCCGGCTGGATTGCATACGGATTAAAAGCGTGATCCCAAGCATAAATCCTTACAATTAAACCTCCCAAATCATCACAGGTAACAGGTAAGGTCAGTGCTCCCGAATTGGGAGTATCCACTCCCGTAGTAATATCACTTACAGCGTGAATACTATAACTGACAGGCCCTGAACAATCCGGTGCTCCTGCATTAGTGACCAAGTCCTCTGCATTGACAAGCGCTCCGGCGAGGTCAATACTTCCGTTTCCATCCAAATCGGTGCCGGGCGTCAAAGGATCTAGCTGAACCTCCAACACTCCTACACAATTTGGTGTCGGCGCCAGACAATCGACGACTTGTACATTGAATACAACAGTAGTTGTATTACCACAGGCGTCCTGGATATGGACATCCAGTTGATGTGCTCCCATCGGAAATAAACCTGCAATGGAATAGTTGGGATAACTCCCATTCAAATACTGCGCTGTCACATCTGTATCTCCTAATCCATCACCGTCCAAATCCCTCGAAACAGTAATATCAAAATTAGTACCCGTACATCCATCTGCTACCGCGAAAGGAATAAAGACATTCCCTAGACAGTTATCCGTACTGCTACAAAATGGTGAAGGGGCTTCAAAAGTAACAATGGGATCTTCATGGTCTGTCACACGGATGTGCTGAGAGTACCTCCAATAACCGGTTGAGGTGACAGCCCTCCAATAACCACCCGGATTGGAATTGCCATCACAAGCCAAGCCTCGTGTATTAGCCGCCGGGTTGTTATTCGTCTCGTCATTATCTGCATCAATAAAAGCTCCGTTTTCATTTCTAATTACCCAAACGTTATCCTCTCCTAGTGTCCCATCACAATCCTCATCGCGAAGGATGTCAACAGGGGGAGAATAACCATCGTATTCGCACCAATCTTTAATGTGGTAGGTGCGGATGATTTCATAACAGGCATCTCCTACTACATCGTATCTGTTTTCCTCCACCTCAACGGTATATTGCTCACAGCCCATTGACAAAAGTATTAAATCTTCAGGATTGGGTACATCACATTCTACTGTTACATCCTTTGGGAATCGAATGGTATAATTACGACTAACATCAACCGTTATCAACTGGTTACAAACATTCGTTGAGACATTTCCAAACTGATCGACAACCTGAAACCTTCTGACAACGGTTCCTCCTCCACAATCTTCAAAATCAACAATTGGCTCTAGCTCGACAACGTCATAGTCGCTGCAATTATCAATTGCCGTTGGCAATCCGTAAAGAGATTGTAACACACTAACATCTCCCGGATCAAAATCCATCGGAAATTCATCACAGGTTGTAAATATCGGCGTTGGAGCAATACAAACCGGTACAGCGTTATCTGTCACATTAATACCGGTGGTACAGACATTGGCGTTACCGGAAGTATCCAAAACACGTAACTCCACCTCAATTGTCGTTCCTACCTCACAGCAGGAAAACTCCACAAAATCTGCCCAATCGGAATAAACGGGCTCCGCCAGCAACTCACAGCTATTTAAGTCCATCGTCAGTAGTCTTCTCACCTGCACCGATTGTATCGCACAGTTATCAGAACTTCCTTCATTGACATCCGTCGCATAAACACGTCCAAGGCCATCTCCTCCTATGGAAATATTCAGGTCGTCATCGCACGCAGCAGTTGGACTCACCCTATCAGAAATGCAAAATGGTGTCTCTATGATAGTTTCATTACCACAATCATCGGCCACGACGTACTGAATGAGGTGGCAACCAATCGGCAAATCTGTCACGACGTTGGATGGAGAATTAGCCGGAATACTCGCAATGATTTGAGTCGTCGTATCGAAGCGCTCAATATTTCCAAAAATATTATAAACCGGCTCTGCTACCTCCGAAATAATGTTAATGCCTACACTCCATCCATTGCAATTATCACTTACAATTGGCATTGGCACATTGATGACGCCCGTACAGTCATAAGGTGTCGTTGAATACTGCAAGGTATCCGGAAACCCATCCTGATCGACATCTGGTGCCGGACTGGAAACTACGGGTCCTGTGAAATCCATGATGCGGATTAGTTGATCATATTCGTAAAGCCCTGTGTTATTGCAATTGTCCAATATGTACCATTTGCGGACAAATTGATAAGAACTTCCACACAGTTCTGCTCTTGGCTTATCCGAATAGCTTCCTATCAAGTTGCAGTAAACCGGACTTAAAAATTCGGCTCCGAAAGCCGTAAGTACGAAGGGGTACCCCGTTACTTCCGGAGATGGGTTTCCATTAGACAAAGTGTCAAATACTTCGTCACATCCAAGGGTGTATGTCTTGGATGGAAAACTCAAATCATCAATTTCGAAGTTTGTGAAAGTAATATCCTGCGTACAGGTAACCTCTTCGCCGAATACATCCACACCGGTAAAAGTTCGTTGTATTACAGAGGGTGCACAATCACCTCCATCAATAAATTCGTCTTCAAACGATAATTCCAGTTCCTGACAATTATTGGTCGTCACCGGCACGCCGGTGTAATCGAGGCTTTGGGGGTTATTGAATACCTGCTCATAGTTTTTGCAGACTAAAGGCAAACTCAATGTCTCTTGTTGGTGGTCTAGCCCGACGACTGCGCCACCGTTTAGCGTATAAATACTCCAGTGATAGGCTCCTGTCACCCCACTGTTGCCGGGTATGGTCACCAGAATATACTTCATTCCGGCGTGTAAGTTCGCCGTCACCCTAGCTACATCACCCATCCCCTGATAGTAACCTTCCCCTTGTGGGATTATCTCGCTAATTGCCATATAATTGCTACAAGGCCCTGTAAAAGGCATAAATTCCATATCGTAAAACACCGCCCCTATCGCTCCAAAATCTCCATATCCTTCCAAAACGTATATACCATCCTGCGTCACTTCAATCGTATCTATGTGATAATTATATATACCAACGGGATTGGCGACAGCCTCAGAAAAACACTGGAAATTAGCAGGAATGATGGTAGGGTCGCTATCGTAAAGCGTATCAGTAAAGGAGTACACGTCCTTTGTAACCGTAGCCAGCGTTGCATCATCAGGACAATCTAAGGACAAATCAAAACCCAAGGTAATGTTAATTGCTCCTGTCCCATGATAGCCTCCGGCTACTGTGAACACATCTACAATCAAAGTATCACCAAGGTATTCTCCTGTGACGGTATTGCCAATGGGGTTTCCCCAGTCGTCGTAAATAACAACGTAATAATCATTATCCATACAAGGATACTCTCCTTCCAAAATCATATCGGGAACGATGAGTGCCTCGCAATTATATCCCAAAGGTACATTG
>JALVDO010000095.1 GCA_027008975.1 Saprospiraceae bacterium
CTCAGATGGGTGTTTTTTACCTGTGAGGGGATAGTAAATTATCACATTTCTCCACGGCATCATGCTTTTTTCCCGTTATAAAAATCCAGAATATGCTCCGGAACTTCAGCCCCCTCCTTCATGAAATCATCCGGTATGGGGTATTCAACAACGGTTCTTACCGGAATTGTTCCCGCCCAAAAGTCTAAGTCCAAATCACTTTTATTATCACCCGGAGGGGAATCTGCAATTTTAGCGGAGGCGGTTTCGATTGAAATTTCCAAAACCCTTGTTGCTTTTAATTCTTTCTCGTTCGGCTTGCGGCAATATTCCCAGCGATTGGGTACAAAGTGGTTGATGATGCTTTTCAACCCTTCTAATTTATCTTCATTTTTGGTCAATTCTCTGACGGAGCCGAATATCATTGCCGACCGGTAATTGACCGAATGGTGGAAGGCTGACCGGGTCAGTTTCATTGCATCGAGTATCATTACATTCAGGCATACTTCTTTTGCTTCGATTAAAGCGCTTGTCATTCTGTTAGTATGAGCGCCGTGGAGGTATAATTTGTCCCCACAACGCCCAAAATTAATAGGCTGAACAAAGGGCTTTCCTTCGTGGATGAAGGCGATATGGCAGATTTCCGTTGCATCTAGGATGGCGAAAATCTCACTTTTATCATAAGTCGCCTTTTTCGCCCCGCGGTTTACCTTATTGAGGTTTGATTTTTGAAATTTCATATTGTAAAGTTGTTTAGGTGGCCTTTTCCAAAGTCAAGCTTGTATTTTATACAGTAAAAGCTCTTCATCATCGTCGGGAATTGAAGTAACACCGATTAGCTTCAAGCCTAATTTTTTTAGTAATTTTTGGGAAGAAAGATTGTCCCTGGTCGTAATGGCACTAACCTCAGTTATTCCGAATTCCTCAAAAGCAACATCTTTTAGTTTGTTGGCAGCTTCAAAAGCATAACCCTTTTGCTCGTGTTCAGGAAGAAAGGCAAATCCTATATCGATTCCGTCAAGTCCTTCCCTGTCGTATAAGCCGCAGGTTCCCATTTTGGTATTGTCTGATTTTCGTGTCACGGTATAATTAGCAAAGCCCAGCCTTTTGAGTTGGGGAAGCATTTTAGCCTTGATGTATGCCTCGGCATCCTCTACTGATCTAATATTTCTATCGCCAATATACTTTAACCATTTCGGCGTATTGACCAACGCGACAATAAAAGCAGCATCTTCTTCGGAAGTTGGCTTTAATCGTAATCTTTCCGTTTCGTATATTTCCCTCATGTTGTAAATCCTGTCTTATTCCCCAATATCCTCATTCCAAAGATCGGGATTTTCTTCAATGAATGCTTCCATCATGGCAATACAGCTTGCATCATTGAGGACGGTTACTTTATGTCCCTTGTTTCGAAGCCATTCTTCCTCGCCCTGAAAGGTTTTATTTTCTCCGACGATGACGGTGGGAATACCATATAGTGCGATTGCCCCGCTACACATTGAGCAGGGTGAGAGCGTGGTGTAAATGGTGCATTCCCTGTAAACGGCTGCGGGTTGCCTCCCTGCATTTTCAAGTGCATCCATCTCGCCGTGCAGGATACAACTCCCCTGTTGCACGCGACGGTTATGTCCCCTGCCGATTATCTTCCCTTTGTGTACCAAAATGCTACCGATTGGAATACCTCCTTCTTCCAGCCCTTTTTTTGCTTCTTTTATTGCTTCTTCTAAAAAATCCATTATCTTTTTTTTTAACTGCTTACGTGTACACCATTTTTGTCATAGAAACGCCTTTTTTGATTTAAGAACGAGGAACGTGAAGAACACCGATTGCAGATTTCAGATTTAACAACTGTTTTATAAATCAAAAATTCATTTTGTTTAAAACTTCTAAAATCAGCTTGCCCGCATGGGTTAATCCTTGTTCGGTGTTCGATATTCAATTTCTTGCTCACCATCCATTTGCCATTCCGCCTTTTTTGATTTAAGTCATGAGGTGGTAAGTATTTACCTTTTTTTGTCAAAAAATAAGTTCTCAAAGATATAAGTCAATCTATTTTGCATTTGCCTCGGTGAAATAATCAGCAGGCACCACCGCTCTTACTATCAGATTCAATACTAATACGATGCTCAGAAATAGCGAAATACGGGCTATTAAATCTCCCCACTTGACGTAAAACGTCTTTTCGGAGTTGGCGTAGAGGGTATGCTTGATGGCTTTGGCTTCATTGTATTTGGTCTGTGATAGGATGTCACCCCGTTGGTTGATAAAGGCCGAGATACCGGAGTTGGCGGCTCTCGCTATGCTTTTTCGCGTTTCGATACTGCGCAAGGAGGCGAAATAGAGGTGTTGCCGATGTCCGGGGGTATCATCCCACCAGCCATCATTTGTCATTACGAATAGCAGGCTGGCACCATGGCGTACAAAATTGGCTACATAATCGCCATAGACGGATTCGTAACAAATTAATGGTGCAATATTGGCTTTTTCGCTTTTGAGGACAGCGGGAGTTGATTCCGTTCCATTGCCTTCGAGCGTCCCACCAAGGGCATCCACTAGTGGCTTGAAGACGAATAGAATTTTTTTGAAGGGGAATATTTCCGCACCGGGTACCAGCTTTGATTTTTTATGTGCCTGTGGCGGATTGTCGAGGGGCAATTGCACGGCGTAGTTATAGGTCTCCAAATACCGACTTTTTCCGTTTGCCATCTTTTGCTCCCGTACAGCTCCGACTCTTGGTTCTCCCTCCCGAAATAGATGATAAGCACTCAGCCCCACGACAATTTTTAGCTTCGGGTATTTTGCCAATAGTCCGTACAGTTGTTGAATAGCGGGGTAGCTATCCATTCTACGGTCTTCGACATAGCCAAAACTGGTTTCGGGCAGTACTAAAAAATCCGTGTTTTCATCAACGACTGAGGCTGCTAGCTTTAGATAGTGTTTGGCTTGAATGTTTTCAGGGATTTTGAATTTTTCGTAGTGAGGTTCGTAATTGGGTTGTACGACTGCGACCTCGACTTTTGTCCCTTTGTCTGTTATTTGGGAGTACATAACCATTGAGATGATAATGGGCACGACCAATATACTCAGGATTATGGAAAGTTGTTTTTTGTTCCATTTGGCTGTAGCCGAATAGGTCACCCATAGCCTGAAAATTAAAAAATTAATCACCAAAATCCATAGCGAACCGCCGAATATTCCCGTGTATTCATACCATTGTATCCAGGATGGAACTTCTGCAAATCCATTTCCCAATGCCAACCAGGGCCAGCTCAAATCCCAATAGAAGTGGTTGTACTCGTAAGTGATAAAGAGGGCAACAAAAGCCATTCCCGCCAGACGAGGAATTTTATTGCTAATCTTGTGGTATAAAACCAAAGGGATGGTAGCAAGCAGGCTGTTGACAACATTTGCGAAAATACCCGGCGCTAAAGCTGCATTAGCCACCCACCAGGTGGTCAGGATATTGTATAAAATGAATGTATTAAACGCATACCAAAAGAACTGCCTGCCTGATTTTTGCCCGCCATCGCCGGTGATGAAATGCTCCACCATTAGTAGCGGAACAAACCCCATAAACATAAACAAAGGAACGGGAAGTAAGCCCGGAAAACCAATCGACAGCAACAAACCGCTGATGCAGGAAAGCAAAAAATAGCGATGATTGAAGTGTCTTTTCAATAGAGATATAATCGAGACAATCAGCCCCCATGACCCCAGTAAAAAGAAGAGCGAGAAATGTCCCCATAGGGATTCTTCATCGCTCAATCGCTTCATTTCATAACCCGTATATGCCACGATTAGCAAGGATGACAGCAGTAACGATATTTGTATTTTCTTTTTCAAGATGGTATTATTTTGTGACAAATGTAGGGAAGTATAGGGATAATTTTATCTTGTTTAGGGTATATTGCAGCATAATTTAAAAATATGCATCCATTTAAAGTAAAAATTGACAATTATTGTGCTCAACACACAGCGCCTCCTTCTTCTGTTTTGTACGATTTGGAACGGGAGACTTATCTTAAAACACTCGCCCCACAAATGTTATCCGGACATCTACAAGGTACCTTATTGCAGTTCCTGAGTGAAATGATTCGTCCAAAATTGATATTGGAAATTGGGACGTTTACCGGTTATTCGGCGATTTGTCTGGCACAGGGACTCCGGGAAGGAGGGAAACTCCACACCATTGATGTCAACCCCGAAGTTCAATACCTCGTCGATAAATATATCAGGAGAGCAGGATTGGAGGACAAAATCACCTTTCACCTTGGCGATGCCCTAGATATCGTTCCGACGCTACCGGACGGTTTTGATCTTGCCTTCATCGACGCAGGGAAGCAACAATATCTTGATTTTTATGAATTGATATTACCTAAAATTCGTCCCGGGGGATACCTACTTGCCGATAATGTACTGTGGGATGGAAAAGTTATTGCCGATGTCGATGACGCGGATACTATTGCCATTCGCCAATTCAATCAAAGAATACAGGACGATAATCGCGTTCGAAATATCATGCTCCCCATTCGGGATGGATTGAGTATTATGAGGAAAGTCGAATAAAAAATTATAATTTTTTTTCAGTTTATTTGACTTTCATAATAATTAATCGTATTTTTGCGATAAATTATTTTTAATGGGTGTTTCCAAATCAGAAAAATTCACAGAAGAACAAAACAGGCTGGCTGCTTTCGCAAAGGCATTTGGGCATCCGGCTCGGATTGCAATCGTTCAGTACCTGCTGGAGGTCAATGCTTGTGTCTGTGGTGACTTGGTTGATGTATTGCCCCTGTCGCAGGCGACGGTATCTCAGCACCTGAAAGAACTTAAAAAGGCTGGTATCATCGAAGGAGAAGTGGAAGGACGCAAGGTGTGTTATTGTATCGACAAAGATGCCTGGAATGAAAAATTAGAATTACTCGATAGCTTTTTCATCAAAATCAAAAATTGTTGTTGAAAGCTTTTTTGTAACTACTTACGAGTACACCATTTTTGCCCAAAAACGTCCTTTGTCCGGCTGTTTTTGTAAAAATTTTCTTGCGTAGCTGTGCTATGCGGCGAAAATTTTTACTTCAACAGACGAACAAAATCCTATTTTTTGCCTAAAAATGGGCATTCGTAAGTAGTTACTTTTTTACGTCAATTAATCGTAATATTACGATAAAAAATAATAATTATGGACCAATCAAAAAAATTAAAAGATTTAGTCAAAGAAAAGTACGGACAGATAGCGAGAGAATCCAATGATGGATGCTGCTCGTCCTGTTGTGGTGATGATAAGGTGGATTACACCATTATGTCGGATGATTATACACAGATGGAAGGCTATACTGAAGATGCGGACCTGCACCTTGGTTGTGGTCTGCCCACCCAGTTTGCTAAAATTAAAAAAGGAGATACCGTCGTTGATCTTGGTAGTGGTGCAGGCAATGATTGTTTTATAGCACTATCTGAAACTGGAGAAACAGGACAAGTCATAGGCGTCGATATGACGGAAGATATGATCGAAAAGGCAAAAGCCAATGCGAAGAAATTAGGAGTTGATAATGTAAAATTCGTCCTTGGAGATATTGAGAATATTCCATTACCGGATAATACCGCCGATGTCGTTGTTAGCAATTGTGTGTTCAATCTCGTACCCGACAAAGAGACGGCATTCCAAGAGACTTACCGCATACTCAAAAAGGGTGGTCATTTTAGCATTTCGGATATTGTCCTGCGTGGTGTATTACCGGAAGGACTGAAAAATGATGCGGAGATGTATGCCGGTTGTGTCGCTGGTGCCGTTCAGCAGGAGGAGTATTTGTCTTTTATCAAAAATGCCGGTTTTAAGGACATCGAGATTCAAAAAGAAAAGGAAATTATCCTTCCCGATGAGGTGCTGAAGAACTACCTGACGGATGCAGCTCTGGATACCTTTCGGAAATCTAATTTAGGGATTTATAGTATTACGGTGTTCGGAAAAAAATGATTGAATGAGTGAATGAAGGGGAACACGGATGACGCAAATTGAACGGATTTATACGGATTAGAATGAGTGAATGCGAGAACGATTAAAGGTTTTAGGTTTGAAGGTTTCAGGTTTGAGTGAGTGAATAGCCCTTTGCGATCCTTAGCGAAACCTTAGCGATCCTTAGCGGGAAACTGAATGATTGAATGCTCCTTAGCGCCCCTTTGCGAAACCTCTCCGCCCTTTGCGGGAACCTCTTTGCGATCCTTAGCGAAACCTTAGCGATCCTTAGCGGGAAAAAATGATTGAATAATTTGTCAAAAAAAATAAAATGATAAGAGACTTTTTAATTACGCCATTTCAAAAATTTGTCAAGACGGAGAGTTTGGCGGGAATGTTACTTTTTGGGGCAACCATCATTGCGCTGGTCTGGGCAAACACGCCTTTTGTGGAATATTATGAGCAATTGTGGCAATACAAGGTTGGTATTTCCTTTCAGAATTTTGAACTAAAAAAGCCCTTGATTCTATGGGTTAATGACGGGTTGATGGCGATATTTTTCTTTTTGATTGGGCTGGAGCTAAAAAGAGAACTACTCATGGGAGAAATCAATACACTCAAGAAGGCGGCTTTTCCTTTTGTGGCAGCTGTGGGCGGTGTTTTGGTTCCCATTCTCTTTTATCTGTTCCTGAACCAGACTCCTGCAACTCAAAAAGGCTGGGGCGTTCCCATGGCGACGGATATAGCTTTTGCGTTAGCTATTTTAAGTATGTTGGGCGATAGGGTACCTTTGACTCTTAAGATATTTCTAACGGCATTTGCCATTATTGATGATATTGCAGCGGTGCTCGTCATTGCCATCTTCTATAGCACTCATATTAATTGGAGCCTCATTCTTTATGGGATGCTTCTAATAGCGTTTCTTGGACTTCTTTATTACAAGAGGAAATATTCCTTTGCCATCGGCATTGTACTTTCTGTGATTGTCTGGATTTTGTTTTTAAAATCGGGCATACATCCCACTATTGCCGGGGTTTTATTGGCATTTACTATTCCGATAAAAAAGAGAATTAATATTAAATCATTTTCCACTCAACTTCATTCCATATCAGGTAAAATACTAGAAGGAGCGAATGAAAATGACAAACACCTTCTGACAAAAGAAGAAATAAAGTGCATCGATAATTTGGATGACATGATATTTGAAGTACGCTCGCCACTTCAGCACCTGGAGCACAAACTTCATGGGGTAATTGCCTATTTTATCTTACCTGTTTTTGCTTTTGCGAATGCGGGAGTAACCATCAGTACGGATTACGATTTCAATTTTGCGTTAGTGACGACCATTGCCATTAGCCTCTTTGTTGGCAAATTTGTCGGAGTGGCATTATTTTCCTACCTGGGTGTCCGGCTCAAAATAACGGAATTACCATCCGGTGTGAAGTTTAAACAAATACTAGGCGTCGCTGTCATCTCCGGTGTCGGATTTACCATGTCTATTTTTATTGCCAATCTGGCATTTAGCGGAGACCTTATCAGCATTAATTCAGCCAAAATCGGGATAATTGCGGGCTCCATCGTATCCGGAATAATGGGTTATTCTGTTTTGAGATTTACAAAACAAAAACAGTAATAACCACATCAGGGATTTGTAGTACGATTACCCGACAAGACTAAAGCAGGAATTCCTTTTTTGCGATAGACCTTATTGTAATGTGCGACATCCCTTTCCAGAATGAGCGTAATTTCGGTTTTGGCATCCTCCCATTGTTTCATCAAATCACTCAATCGGTTTTTTACGCCGAGGGTGACGATGGGGTCATTACTTTCGACCTTTGCCCTGAGTGCGATGAATTCAGCATTTAGAGCGTTGGGATAGTTGATGACATCCTGAAAGGCTTTTTGCTTTGGTTGGATTAGCATTTCCTTCCATTTTGTAATTCTGAAACTAATTTCTTTGCCTAGGCTCACCAAATTTTCCGTATCGGGAATCTTACTCAGATATTGATTGAGGAAGTCGAGTTGATTTTGAAGTTCGTTCATACTTATGACCATTTCGTGCATATCTCTGACCGCCTCGTCAATTGATGAAGCAATCTCCGCCTGCTCCTGAAAATCTTCCAGACCCGCGTTTACCCGGGGATCAGGGAGGATTTGACAATTGGTGTGAAGTGTCTTTTTCCCCTTAGTCAATTTAATGGTGTAAGTACCAGGCGCTACCAATGCACCACGATAATCGCCCAGTACAAAAATATCTTCGATGCCGGGCAGGCGACTCCTTCTCATATCCCAGAAGAAACGATTGATACCATGCTTGGCAGGAAGTATTGCCATCGGAAATGGCCCTCCGGTATAAGCTTTGTAATTTTCCTCAGGCGTGCTGGAAAAGGTAGCGACAATATTTTCGTTTTTATCGAGTATTTTCATTGTTAGGGTCTCTCCATTTTTCAAAGGACGAGGAAGGAAGTAATCAATTGCCAATCCCTCCGTAACCGGCTTAGGTTCGAAAACACTTCCCCTGTTATCGGGATAATTCAACCGGACAGTTGGGTCGGGTTCGAAAAGTTGCATTTTGCCGGATAGTAGTTTATTCCTGCCCTGTTGGATAGGATTGAGGTCTTTTAGCACCCAAACTCCTCGTCCTCCTGTTGATACAATCATATCGTTATCCTGAAAAGTTATATCGGTAATCGGGCAGGTTGGCAGGTTTAATTGAAAGCGTTGCCACAGCTCACCATTATCAATCGAAATATATAATCCGGATAATGTGCCGGCGTATAGCATGCCCGCCACCTTGGGGTCTTCCCGAACGACCATTACGTAGTCGTCTTTGCCAATTCCGTTAGTGATTTTCTTCCACGTTGCACCGTAATCCGTCGTTTTAAGGATGATGGGGCTAGGGTTGTTAAATTTATGCTTTGAGGCGGCAACGTAAGCTGTCCCTTCCCGCGTAGTGGATAGGTGAATGGACCGGATCAATGCTTCTCCCATACCAGCAGGAGAAATGTTATTCCATGTTGCGCCCCCGTCTTTGGTCAATTGGATGTTTCCGTCGTCCGTTCCAATCCAGATGACTCCTTGCTGTAACGGCGAGCAGGCGATATAACTGATGGTATTGTAATTTTCACCTCCGGCTGCTTCATTGGTGAAGGGAAAGCCACCAACACCTTGTTTGTCTTTATCGTCGTTGGTCAGGTCGGGGCTGATTTCCTCCCAACTCAATCCGTTGTTTGTCGTTTTCAACAGGAGATTTGCTCCGTGATAGACGATGGTAGGATCAAAAGGATCCACGACAATCGGAGCATTCCAATCAAAGCGGTATTTCATATTTTTGGGCTTAGTGCCCAAGCCAAGAGCCGGGTATGCCATAATGTCTTTAATGGCACCCGAGTGTCGATTGTAAGAGGTAATATTCCCTTGATAGCTTCCGCTGAAAATTAGTTCGGGGTGGTCCTTGTCGAAAGCAATAAAGGCACTTTCTCCGCCACCAACACTAAATGGCTTCTCCGTCGTTCTACCATCTTTTTCTATTCCTACAAACGAAAGGGTGGTATTATCCTGTTGGGCACTATAAATGTGGTATGGGAACACATTATCCGTTGCAACCCGGTAAAACTGCCCGGTGGGTTGATTATCTTGGCTTGACCATGTAGTACCGCCGTTTAGCGTAATAGCTGCACCTCCATCGTTGGCAACTATCCAGGTCTCTTCATGCTTTGGATTTATCCAAATATCATGGTGATCGGAATGGGGTGTTTTGATTTTTTGGAAAGAAGCACCTCCATCCGTTGACATCAACAATGGGGCATTGAGTACATAGACAATTTGTTCATCTGAAGGGGAGGCGACAATTTTGGTGTAATACCAGGCTCGGGCGATGGTTTCCCTGTCCGAAGTGGTTTGTTTCCAGGTGTCACCACCGTCATCTGACCGGTAAACGCCGGCTAATCCCTCTGTGCTTTCTACTAAAGCATAAACTCTATGGCTATTGACAGGCGAAACAGCAACAGCCGTTTTTCCCATTCGGGCGGGAAGACCATTGCCTAATCTATGCCAACTACTACCCCCATCTGTTGAGCGGTAAATGCCGGAGCCTTCGCCACCACTTCTTATTTGCCATGGGCTTCTTTGGTGGTCCCACATAGCTGCATACAATACATTAGGGTCATTGGCATCCATACTGATGTCACTTGCTCCTGTTGTTGCGTTGTAATAAAGTACTTTTGTCCAATTGGCTCCGCCATCAATGGTTTTGTAAACGCCACGCTCTTCCGATGCTCCAAAAGCGGCACCTTGTACAGCCACGTAAACAATCTGCTCATTGGTTGGATGAACGACGATTTTGGCAATGTGTTGTGAATCCCAAAGACCGATGTTTTTCCATGTTTTTCCTCCATCATCTGATTTATAAACACCATCACCAGGGAAAGTCATCACCCCTCTAATGGCAGATTCACCCATGCCGACGTATATGACCCGATTGTTACTCGGAGCAACGGCTATTGCTCCGACGGAAGCGGATTTGAAGTATCCATCGGAAATGTTTTTCCATGTGGTACCTGCATCGGTTGTTTTCCAGAGACCTCCTCCGGCAGTTCCCATAAGATAGGACTGATTGTCATTGGCAAAGCCGACGACAGCCGTTGCTCGCCCTCCACGGGCAGGACTTAGGTTTTTCCATTGTAGGGCATCAAAAAACGGTGCATGAAATAAAGTTCGACGGCGGGAAGATTGTGCATCCGCTTGGATATTCCATAGCAACGCGAACAGCAAAATGATAGAACCAATATAACAACGATTCATAAAACAGCAATTTTTTACGACCAACAAGGAGGGCGCTGGACGTATTTAGTTTTCTCAATAGTATTACAATAGTTAAGACCATTCCCATACAGGAACAGACCTAATAGTAATTACCAAAAAGAAATGTTGATAAAATCGGTGACTTTACTGTAGAAGTTGCAGAGAAAAGGAGGCTCATTAGGTCTTTCGACCGGTCGCTATTTATTTTGTGTGAGTGTGTTATGATTGGTATATAGCAGCGTACTCTCAAGAAAAATATAGTACACTTTGTCTAATTGGGGGGCAAGATACGGACTTTTTTCGTTTTGTCAAAAAAAAAATAAAAAAATCCCTTACCCGATTAGGTGTTCAACTATGAATACGGCAATAATCTGAAAAGGTTTCAATATATAGCATCTTTTTGTAATGTATGAAAAATTTAATGCTTAATAATCTTCCATCTGGTTTCAAAAATACGTACTTTTGCCGCTTAATAAATAATAGGGTGACTACTTGCCACCCAACTCTTTTCTGCCTAAAATCAGGAAATGGAGAGTAGATACATAATAAGAAAATAACTATGCAAGGAGAAGCATTTGATAAATTGAACGAAGTAATAGCCGAGATAGAGGCGACAACCATTGATTCTGCAGAACAGTTAGCAGCTTTCAGAAGCCGATATCTAGGATCTAAAAATATCCTCAAGGAATTAATGGGAGCCATTCGCACGATTCCAAACGAACAAAAGAAAGATTACGGGCAGTTGATTAATAAAGCGAAGACTACCGCACAGGAAAAATTTGATAATGCACAAGTCGCTATCGAAATCGCGGAAGATACCAAAGGGAATAGCGATATAGACCTATCTGCTCCCGGAGAGCCAATAGCATTGGGTTCGCGACATCCCCTCTCGCTTACGATGAATCGAATCATCAGCATTTTTCAGAAAATAGGTTTCATCGTTGAGGAGGAGAGGGAGATTGAAGAGGACTGGTACAACTTCACGGCAATGAATACACCGGAAGATCATCCTGCGCGAGATATGCAGGACACCTTCTATCTGCGCGATGATAAAAATATGTTGCTCCGCACTCATACATCATCCGTACAATCGAGGGTGATGACCACTCAGAAGCCACCAATTAGGATTATCGCTCCGGGGCGTGTCTATCGAAATGAGACGATTTCAGCCAGAGCTCACTGCCAATTCCATCAGGTAGAGGGGTTGTATATTGATAAGGATGTTTCCTTTGCCGACCTCAAGCAGACCCTGCTTTATTATGCCCGTGAAATGTACGGACCGGATGCCCGTATCAGGGTGCGCCCTTCGTATTTCCCATTCACAGAGCCAAGCGCAGAAGTCGATGTCTATTGGGGGTTGAAGAATGAGACCGATTACCGGATTACAAAAGGAACCGGCTGGCTGGAAATAATGGGCTGCGGCATGGTTGACCCAAATGTGTTGAAAAATTGTGGAATCGACCCCGAAGTATATACGGGATTTGCTTTTGGTATGGGTATTGAACGACAAGCTATGTTGCAATACAGAGTCAACGATATTCGCTGGTTCTTTGAGAATGATGTTAGATTTTTGGAACAATTTGAAGCTGAAATTTGATGAAACGTCCATGATTAAATAATTATTAAACTCACAAGGAAATGATTATTTAATCATGGTAAGTTCCATCTGTTGCCGTTACGGCAATAAAAAAATAAAAGATGAAACCTTCTATACCTAAAGGAACGCGCGACTTCACACCGGAGCAAGTAGCAAAGCGCAATTATATTTTTGAAACGATACGAGAAGTCTTTATCAAATATGGCTATCAGCCCATTGAGACTTCTGCTATGGAAAACCTCGCTACCCTAACGGGGAAATACGGAACCGAGGGGGATAAATTACTCTTTAAAGTGCTGAATAATGGTGACTTTTTGGCGAAAGCCGACAAAGAAGCCCTTGCCGCTCTCGATTCCGCCAAGGCTGTTAAGAGTCTTGCTAAACGAGGGTTGCGATATGACTTGACAGTACCTTTTGCCCGCTTCGTGGTTATGCATCGCAACGACATCACTTTCCCTTTCAAGCGCTATCAAATACAACCTGTCTGGCGTGCCGACCGACCTCAAAAAGGGCGTTATCAGGAGTTTTACCAATGCGATGTGGATGTCGTGGGGTCTAATTCACTGATGTACGAAGCTGAACTGGTGCTGATATACGATGAGGTATTTACACGACTGAATATCCCTGTTACCATTAAGTACAATAATCGTAAAATATTAGAAGGAATAGCCGAAGTAGCCGGTATCTCAGAGCAATTTGTTGAGATGACCACTAGTATCGATAAATTGGATAAAATAGGGATGGAAGGTGTGCGCACCGATATGGAAAACCGCGGGATCAGCACCGATGCCATCGATAAAATTGCAGGGATTCTTTCTATCGGGAGTATTGATGAGATGAGGCCTTTGCTCTCCAGCTCTGACGCAGGTAGAAAAGGAATTGAGGAGTTGGAGGAAATGAGTCAATACCTCGGGACTGCTACCGCCCATAATACCGTCCAATTTGACTGTACTCTGGCAAGAGGGCTGAGTTATTACACCGGATGTATCTTTGAGGTGACTGCCGATAATGTAAAAATGGGTAGCATTGGTGGTGGCGGTCGATACGATGACCTGACCGGTACTTTCGGAATGAAAGATGTCTCCGGTGTCGGAGTTTCTTTTGGTGCAGAACGCATCTACGATGTAATGCAAGAGCTGGACTTATTCCCCAAAAGTGACAAATCTGCACTAAAAGTACTGCTGATTGCCTACGATAAGGATAGCCACCATTATGCCTTTTCGGTAACGATAAAGCTCCGGGAAGCAGGAATCAATGCCGACTTGTATCCAACACCCACTAAGATACAAAAACAGATGAAGTACGCCAATGCAAGAAAAGTGCCCTTCACCATTCATATCGGCGGCAATGAAATGGAGCGTGGTAAACTCACCCTGAAAGATATGAATACCGGGGTGCAATCCTCTCTTTCTCTAGAAGAAATAATTAATCAATTGGGAGACCATTAGTGCTTTCGACCACCTTTGTTTGGTGAGTTTTAGCTTGGCGCGCATGCTTAAGTTGAGATTATAACTTGACTTATCTTTGTCTGCTCGCCGATATATCGTTTTTATTTAGTTGCATATACAACAAAAGTTTTGCACCTTTGCACTATGGCTTTGAAGAAATCATACGATTTGCTTGAAAATGTTGATCCCTGGATCTGTATTGCCTCTAAGTTATCACTGTCTATTAGAGTCGTTAGTGCAATTTATCGTAAGCATTTAAAAGCACATAATGTCACTATGAGCCAGTTGAGTTTATTAATGGTGATAGGTAAACATAAGTCCCTTCCTCAAAGTGAGATTGGAAAAATATTAAAATTGGAGCGATCGACTGTAACGAGAGACTTGAAAAGGATGATTGATCAAGGGTATTTTGTTAAAAAGGGTGATAAAACGCGACAAGTTATTTACATCACGGATAAAGGAGCAAGTTACGTGGAGTCAATTATTCCCGATTGGAGAGCAGCAACTCAGGAAGCAAAAACCAAGTTGGGTGAGGATGGAGAACAAGCATTAGACTTGGTTCTTCATAAATTAATGGGATAAAATTTTTTATAATAGTAGTTGTATATACAACACAAAATAGAATAAATATGAATTTCAAAGAAAAGTATGGGCAATATGCCCTAATTACGGGAGCATCATCAGGAATTGGTGAGGAATTTGCAAAGCAATTAGCCGAAAAAGGATTGAATTTAATTTTGGTGGCAAGACGAAAGGAAAAACTTGAAAAGCTATCAAAGAAACTGGAAGAACGCCACAAAATAAAGGCAATTGTGGTAGTGGCTGATTTGTTGTCAGGTAATTTTTTGGACGAGATAACACAAGTGACGGATTCCTTAGAAGTTGGTCTTTTGGTAAGTAATGCCGGAATGATGTACATTGGAAATTATTTGGATAATTCCTTGGAGAATGATCTAAAGATGATTGATTTAAATATCAAAGTGCCAGCAATATTAACGCATCACTTCGTTCAAAAAATGGTTGAAAGAAAAAAAGGGGGAATAATATATACCGCCTCTCTTCTAGGGTATATGGGTACCCCATTTGCTTCAACTTATGCAGGGACGAAAGCTCATGAGATCGTTAAAGGAGAAGGGTTGGCTTATGAATTAAAGCCAAAAGGAATTGATGTTTTGGTTTTAAACCCCGGCCTAACAGAAACAGAAATGACTTCCAATAATGATTTTTCCGGTATGCCTATGAAATTAATGAAGCCTAACCTAGTTGCTAAATCAGCCATTGACGCACTTGGTAAGAAAGTTTTGGTTACTCCGGGATTTATGAATAATATGATGATTTGGATGACGAAGAGAATGATGAGCAGAAAAATGAATACAAAAATGTTTGGTATGTTTATGAAAAAGACGTTCTGAATTCGAAGCTACTTACTCGCTCGCTGCGACCTCTGGTCGCAATGCGGGTATTGGCGTAGGCTTTTAGCTACGTCGCAATGAGCAATCCGTTTTTTTAATTTTTGATTATTTTCCGGGATATTAAATATCCTTTATCGGTAGTGATTTTTACAATATATATCCCACTGTTGAAATTGCCTAATGAAATTGTATCTGAATTAAAATTGGTGTGGAGTAATTTACCTGACAAATCATATATTTTGATAGATTTTATAGATTGATGGTTGATTAGATTAATATGAATAATATCATCCGTTGGATTGGGGTAAATTATTACGGCGTCATCTTCTTCGTGGTTATCTATTCCTAAGGCGATCATTTGTCTTTCTCTGTAAACAATTCTAGATTCTCCTGAACCTAAATAGTTTGGGGATTCATAATTAACACAAACGCGTCCATTTGGCAAAAGTGCAGCTGTTTTAAATCCAATTGAAATAGAATCGTGATCAGATATATACTCCGGGGTTGACCAAGTTTGACCTCTATCCAATGAATAAGTTGCCATCATATCGCCCCCTTTTAAACCAAACAAATCTTCTTCTTTCCAAAAGGTCCAAAGTACATTGTTGTTTATATCATATCTGCTACCTTCAACCAAGTAGCTTCTTTGATTGTCAGAAATTGGGTTGTCATAAAAACTTGTTGATGGCATCCAAGTCTGACCTAAATCATCTGAATAACCATAAACGACTCTTATACCCCAATAATTATCAGTTATAGGAGCATGATGATAAAATAAGTGGAATCTTCCTTGAGGATCTATGACCAAATCCGGGTCTCCTTGAAAATCTGGTGATTGGTTAACGGTTGTAGGATTCGACCAACTCAAACC
>JALVDO010000096.1 GCA_027008975.1 Saprospiraceae bacterium
CGATCAATGGCGTTGAGTATAAGGGCGAGTTTCATTTCTTCCTGCCCGACAATCGCGGTAAACGGGAAGTTTATTTTCCTGTTCACGATTCTTAAAGTGCTTCTTCAATCAGTTCAATAATATCCCGTACAGCAATCTTGCCTTCATTGCCTGAAGTCTTAACGGCATCAGAATACATGGCGTAATCCTTGGGACAGGCAATGATGAAGTATTCAATATTTCCAAGAGAAAGCGCTTCCTTGATGCGTTGCTCGCTTGGTCGCTCATCCAATTTGGAATCATCCATCCAGATACGACCACCACCGGCTCCACAGCAGAAGGAATTCTCTTTATTTCGTGGCATTTCTACCAATTCCACACCCAGTGCTTCGAGCAATCTCCTTGGAGCGGCGGTTTCGCCATTGTATCTGCCAAGGTAGCAAGGATCGTGATAGGTCACTTTTACACCTTTGAGTTTATCGGATAGTTTGAGCTTGCCTTCATCTATCAGTTTACACAACAATCCGGTGTAGTGATGGACGGTATAGCTTCCGCCAAATTCGGGATACTCATTTTTAATGGTATTAAACGAGTGTGGGTCTGTTGTGAAAATCTCCTTGAAACTCGCTTCCTCAAATGCGGCAATATTATCCTCTGCCAACATTTCATACAATCCTTCCTCACCTATACGGCGAACATCGTTACCCGAGTTTTTCTCACCATCGTAAAGAATACCAAAGTCCAAACCTATTTTATTCAAAATGGATGCCACTTTTCGGGTCATATCCTGCATTCGACTATCAAAAGAGGCATAATCACCGACAAACCACAGGTATTCCACTTCCTCTTTTCTTGCATCTTTGATTTTAAAATCCAAGTCTTTAGTCCATTTGGCGCGCATTCTCTCCGGCTTTCCGAAGGAGTTACCATAATCCCCAATATTCATCAATGCATCCTGCAGCATATCCTCCATATTGCCTTCATCAACTAATGTTCTTCGCAGATTGACAATTGTTGTCAGATGCTCAATACCAACCGGGCAAGCTTCTACACACGCCATACAAGTCGTACAAGACCAAAGCGTCTCAGCCTTGATTACATCTCCGGCGATGGCAGGCTCTTTCTTACCTTTTGCTTTGGAGCTGCCATTATTAAATATTTGTCCAAATATTTCCGGCTTCCCGATAGTAGCGTCGGCATAGGTACGCATATCTAAAATAACATCGCGTGGTGATAAAGGTGCACCCGAATTTTTCGCCGGACAGGCGATATGACATCGACCGCATTTGGTACACGCATCAAAGTCCATCAGCTCTTTCCAGGTGAAATCATCTATCTTCACATATCCCATTCCCTCTTTCATTTTCTCCTCAGTGACACGCGGTAATTTCTTGACGGCATCCTCCTCCGTAAACATGAGGTTGGCAAAGTCAATCAGCATGTGCATTGCTTTGGAATAGGGAATATAAGCGATGAAGAGTAGGACGATTATCCCATGGAACCACCACGTCAACATGTGCAAAGTATTGAGTGAACCAAATGAATCAACCACCCTTGCTAATGCAAATCCCACAGGAGACCATTTTTCAAAAGCCGGAAATCCATCCGCTGCAATTCGTAATGCTTCGATAAAGAACCCTGTAAAAGCAATGAGCAATAGGAACCAAGTGAAGATTTTATCATCCGTCATATAACCCTTGCGATCGTACTCGTCTGCCTTTCGGTCAACCCGTGTATAATCGAGCTGTGGCAACTTTTTAGCCCGTCGAAACAACATCATAAACAGACCTACGATAAACAAGACGCCAAAGACATCCATAAATAATGAGAACCAGAGATAAAATGTCCCTTTCAGTACCGACACCCCGAAAATCAGGTGCAGAAAGTCCTGATCCAAGGCGATAATTGTCGTACCAATCAGCAAGACGATAAAGCCCCAAAATATCATCCAGTGGGCTATCCCGGCATAACTGTCGCGCTTCATCACCGTAGAGTTGGTCGCCATCTTGCCAAGAGCTTTCATGAACCGCTTGCCGAGATGATTAAACCGGCCGGCATCGCGCCCGCGGCTGTACTTTTTATACTTCAACCAAAATCCATAGACAAAAAAGGCAACCGTTAGCAGTCCGACGACATAAAAGGATGCCTTCATCCAAACCGGAAAATTCCGGAAAATTTCTCTGGTTATCATTTCTTCCATAATCTCATCAATTTATTAAAAAATTCATCAATTTATGCTGCTTATTTTTTTTAGCTTTTCGATAATTATCCCCCTTCGTTCACTAGCGGTAAAGGGGGTCAAATGGCATTCAATAATTTCATTCAAAAAAGGATTGGAAAGTATTTCTTCACCCATCTCTTTTAAAAAGTCTCGTACTTTTTCATCTCCCTTGAAAACATCATCTACCAAGTCCGAATTGTTGTTAATAATATAAATAATATCCTCAAAATCATGGCTCATTCTATAATCTCCTCCTCTACTTTTAAAGGCTTCCCACTTTGTCGCCAAAAAAAAGCTAACGGGTAAAATTTTTATTTCTATAACTCCGATATTTACTGGATATGCCTTGTCGAACCCCGGCTTCAACCATCTGTTAGTCGGACCAAGAGGAGTATCCTCAAAGGGAATAAAATCGAGCAATATGCCGCCGAAAGAATACCGATACATAACGGTTTCCGAAGGGGTAGGATAAATTCCTTTTCCCGCCAACTTTTGTCGCAATATTTCCATTCCCGCGTAAGAACTTACTTGCACAGAAATGTCAATATCCATAGTCGGTCGTGCTTGCTCTGCACCGTTTTCCGTAACATACAAGCTAACCACAGCTCCTCCAACATAAACGACATCGTCATTAATTTCTCCCAAAGCTTTTGCTACCGTTTCAATGGTCGCTAAGTTAATTGCTCGCCTTTCGGGCATATCCTATTTTTTCCTTTAAAATTTCAAATGCCCTTTTCTGCTCACGAGCCTTTCCTACCCTCAAAGAATCCGTCAAAGCCAATAACTCATATAATTCATTGTCTCCCAAACAGACCTCTGGGATTTTGGGATGTAAAGGTTCTATTGCTTGTCCTCTTGTTTCTCCTTTTGCATAAGGCCACACAAAGTTTTCTTCACTCATTATTTCCCTATTCAAAGGAGGCGCAGAATGAGCGGTCACAATCCCCCTGACCAAAGCACCGGGTTGCTGTGGATAAACATAGCGAAGACCTGATTGAAGAAAGTCCAACAAAGCAAGCCGATTTAAAGTCCTTTTATCACTTCCTATTAATCCCGCGATAACAGATCTGTTAATACTTTCACTTATTTCACTAGCGCTTATCTTTAGCTCTGATGCTAAATTTTTCATCAGCCACGGCTCAGTCTTAGTGGCAATTTTCAATAATATTACGATATCGTGCGGACGCATTCCATTATGTTTCTTCATCTTTTTATTTGGTAACTACTTACGAATTTGTCTAAATAATCACAACACGTTCCAATGTCCCGTGTCTTTAAAAATACAAAGATACAAATAAAATTCGCGATTCGCAAATTACAAATAAACAAAACTACCGCTTTGTCGAATACCGGCAGTTTCACCTACCTTCTACAACTTCTCCGTCAGAGCAGGTACTAAATCGAATAAATCTTCTGTCGTACCGTAATGCGCATAGTCAAAAATCGGAGCGTTGGCATCGGTATTGACGGCGATTATCAGGTCGGCATCTTTCATACCTTCGATGTGCTCCGGTGCACCGCTTATTCCGAACGCCAGATAAATTTTAGGTTTGACCTTCAAGCCGGATTTCCCTACCTGGCGGGTTTTACTCAACCACTTATTGTCCACAATCGGACGCGAGCAGGAAACAGCACCGCCTAATTTGGCCGCTAATTCTTCCATCATCGGCAGGTTATCTTCATTCTGGATACCACGACCAACACTAACCAAAATGTCCTGTGCCGTAATATCAACATCGCCTCCTTCCGGCTCGATCAGTTGCTTGAACTTGACTTTCAGTCCACTCAAATCGGGAGCGGCAGCCTCCTCAACAGACGGTGCGCCTCCTTCTTTGCCCGCATCGGCGGGAAAAGCCCCTGCCAATACTGCTGCGATATAAGGTCCGCTAACAGCAGATTCTACATTCATTTTACCACCATACAACTGACTGACGACAGCATCGCCACTCAAATCGCTGGCATAAGCCACTAATGGCATATCCAAGTCTACGCTCAGACCGGCTGCCAAATCCATACCCATAGAAGTATTACCAACCAATACAGCTCTTGGCTCCTGTGCCTTAATAATAGCGGAAGCTGTTTTACCATAAGCCTCCGGATTAAATTCCGCTAATTCGGGGCTATCAACATAAATGACTTTATCGGCAGCCCCCATTTGTTCTGCCAGTCCTTTCACGCCACTACCCATCAGTAGTGCTATGGCCTCTCCACCGTATCCAGCGGCGAGTTCTTTTGCTTTTCCGAGCATCTCAAAAGTGATGTCGTCCAATGCGCCTTTGAAGTGCTCAGCTATAACCAATACATTATTACTCATTTTTCTTTCTTTTTTAGTGTGAGAAAATCATCCTTTAATCAAGGAAATAATTTTGGCAGCAATGTCGTCTGCTGAACCTGAAAGCATCTCGGCTCCTGAGCCGGACTCCGGCTTGAACATGCGGTTTACTTCCGTCCCGGCAGAGACGTTCACATCACCTGCTGCAACTTCTTCCAAATCGGTTCCGCGCATTGCCCTACGTACTCTTGCTACGGGTACATAGCGCGGCGTTTCACGTGCTGCTTGAATGCCGAGAACGGCAGGTAACTTCACTTCAAACTCTGCAATAACACCTCCGCTATATTCCTTCTGCACCGTTGCACTTCCCCCATTTGCTTCTACTCCGGTAACGACGCTTACATGCGGCAATCCAAGGTAATGAGCCAGTAAAACACCCAATTGCCCGTCGCGGTCATCCACCGCCTGAACACCCGTAAAAATCATGTCGTAATCCATCCCACTAAT
>JALVDO010000097.1 GCA_027008975.1 Saprospiraceae bacterium
TGTCTTTGTAGCGGGGTTCGGATAAAAAGAAATTCCTTTCCTATTAAATACTGCCATCACTATTTTGGAATAAGTGGATGCCCCATCGAGATCTATTTGTTTTAGGCGGTAGTAATTGTTGCCTACAAAGGGAGTTTTATCAGTGAATTGGTAATTTTGTGTAGTTATACTGTTGCCAAAACTTTCTTGCCAGCCTATTTTAGTCCAGTTTTTAGCATCTTTGCTTTTTTGAATTTCGAATCCGCTGTTGTTGGTTTCGGTAGCCGTCTGCCAATTAAGTAGAAGGGCATTGTCATGTTGCCTTACGGAAAACGATAAAAGTTTGACGGGTAGGGCACCGCCTCCGGTATTGGCAGCACCGACACCACCTCCGGAAAAACCCGAGACTTCAAATTCGCCAAAAGGAAAACTTAGGAAATAGCCATCTGTCCAGTTGCTCAAAGAAGACGAACTGCCGTGGGCGTATTCTTGATAACTCCCTCCACATCCCAAAACACATGGGTCGAAAGGCATGATATTATTACCGGTAATTTTATAAAAGTACATTTGGTCAATAGAGGAAAGGTTCATTTGGTTTTTTAGGTCTAACCAGTCCTGACCTTCATAATACATCCTTATTTTGACCGGATTAAGCGGTTGGGTAGCGTTATTGATTTGCCAGTATCGATTCATCACGTACCAACCATTGGGGTTGGTGACATAATCAGCGGAAGAAAGGTCAAGTCCGGGGTAATCTCCGAAGGCTTTGGCTTCAAAATTATTATTGCCGATTGTTCCAATATTTTCGCCATTTTTTTTGACAGAGAATAATAAAGTATGGTCTCCAATAGTTGGATAGTCTGCCTTGAGGTAGTGCGTCCATCCGTCGTTGTCGGTGTATTCATAATTGGCGGTTTCTTCCTGTCCGTATGGCAAGATAGTAGTGGCCTGATCCAGTTGGAATTCATACGCTCCCATGTCTGTTTGTCCGTTCATTGTTCTTTCCTTACCGTAGTAATCTAATGATGCCACCCCCGTATTGGTACCAGCATCAATGGCTGGACTTAGATACCTCAATTTAGGGGAGGTACCTATCAAAAGAGGATCTCCGCCAATATTGCCTGTCCCCGGATAAATGAATGTATGATTCAGCAAAGAATACGTCACATTGGGGTTTGAGGTACCGGTATTGATAAGCGATCTGTCCACATAACTCCAAAGGATGCAGTTAGTGAAAGAAGGGCTGGCATCATCATTTTTGACTAAATCTCTTTGTCCGGTGCTAAGGCTATGGTAAATAGTACAGTTGAAATAATTTGCCGAACAGTCTCCGCCGTTGAAAGCCCTATGATAAACATAGTTTGCCGAAGCATTTAAGCTGTAATTCGAGTAAATAGTGCAATTACTAAAAGTAGGACTGGCAGAGCCATTGTCGGCATTGACACAGATGTTTTGTCCACCGTTCCATCCTCCTGAATTATTAAAATAACACCGTTCTATTATTGGCTGGAACAACCCCCATTGCGATGAATTCCATGCTCCGACGTACAACCCGCTTCCTTGGCTGGCACTATTTCCCATGAAAGAGCAATTGGTAAACTGCGGTGATGTAACAGGATGGCTAGCATCGTTTTTGTCCCACCCTGCCAAAAATACTCCTCCTCCATCAGTCGCATCATTATTTGTGAATTGGCAGTCGGTAAATAACGGGTTTGCGTTGGACTTCCAGGTATCAATTATTGCCGCACCGCCTTTCCACTGGGCATGGTTATTGCTAAAAGTACAATTTTGAAAAACCGGGCTGATATTTCCATAAGCGCCAAACATACGCACTGCTCCACCATCTCCATTATTGGCAGAATTATTATCAAATAGACAATCCGTAAATGTAGGCGTTACATTGCTGCATTGTCCGGATGAGCTACAATTACTGCCATTCCATTCTATAGCTCCACTGGTATTGGATGAGTTGTTTTGAAATGTACAGGAGGAGAAAGAACACGATGTTTGTCCGCCATTCCAGCCTAGGAAAATAATGGCACCGGCAGCGTTTTTAGTGGCGTTTCCATCGAATGTACAATTGGAAAAAGAAGTAGTGTTGGCTACATTGGAAGCAATATAAAAACCAATAGCTCCTCCATAGGATAAGTTGGTGGCACTTCCGTTATTCAAAAACTGGCAATCGGAAAAAGAACCCGAATCAGTGCCTCCCCCGGTATATCTGATGGCTCCTCCTGCCCAGCCGTTGGCGGTAATCGTATTAGATTGAAAAGTTGTGGAAGAAGCATTCAAGCCTATTTCGCCATTGTAAGAACTATTCCAAATAGCTGCACCACTATCGGTGGCTGTATTATTTATAAAAGTACAGTTGGAAATCTGTGGACTACAATTGGCACCAACCTCACCAAAATTCATCATGGCCCCTCCTGAATTTGCATTGTTGTTCCGAAAAGTACAGTTTAGAAAGGAGGTCGTATTGATACTGCTCGGGTCGAAGGTGAGATTTCCAAAAGCTCCTCCGCCATTGCCTGCGGTATTGTTTTGGAAAACGCAATTATCGAAAGTGCAATTAACGATACTTCCCTTGTATTGATGAATGGCACAGGCTCCTCCCCGCCAGTTGGCGTGGTTGTTTTCAAAAGTGCAGTTTCTGAATTGAAGTTCGAATTTAACGATAATAGTCGGGTCTCCACCGTAAATGGTGTGGTCTCGATTTGCATCTATATACACGGCTCCTCCTCGTTCCAGACCATCTGATGCAGAATTGCCACCTGTGAAGGTGAAACCATCAAATACTCCCTGCTGGATTCTTTCGTTTGGGTTAAAACCAACCAGCCATGTGGAATTGGATGAGGTGATGATATGAAATGAATTTCCGGATGAAGTACCATCCCCGTCTATGTCGCCGCTTAAAATGGTTGTGTTGTTTACCCAGTCTCTTTGAAAACGAAAGGTCTCTGTCCCGTTAAATCCTCCGTAGACATATTTTCCGGAAATATCAAAACTCTCATTTTGGTTACCGGGGTTGAGGGCATCAGGATAATAAGTGCCGGCTTTTACCCAAATTTCCTGACCGGGAAAATATGATTGCAACGCAGTTTGTAAGTTATTGTAGGGATCTCCCCATGAAGTGCCGCTTCCATTCGTTGGGGATGAGCCATCTACATAGACGATTTGAGCAGAAAGCCCTGCTGCTAAGAATAGAAATATTATTAAATTTAGAAAACTCTTCATCTTTAAAAATATGTTTTTGCAGGATAATTGAACGCTACAAAACTACAAATCAAAAGCAAGCAGCGCTTTAGTTATTTTTCCAAAGGATTTAGTTATAGTTTTTTATTCTTAAAAAAACTTTAGTCATTGTTGCAAATGGAGCATAGTGTGTCTTTTAAGTTGTTTATCTTCAATTGATTGTGTGTTTCATGGATGCGACATCGCGTATTAAATAACAAAGTTATCTTTTGCCTGATTGGCACGGGGCAAAGGAGGATTTTTTTACTTCCGTACCTCCGAGGCAGCCATTCCAAACTCCTCCTTGAATGCCTGTGCAAACCACGAAAAGTTTTCAAATCCGCAATCCAGAGCTATTTCGGAGATTCGCTTATCGGTGGTTTCGAGTAAACGGTATGCTTGATGAAGCCGAAATTTTCGCAGATAAATGGATGCGGAATGACCGGTTAGTGCCTTGATTTTTCGATGTAGCTGGGTGCGGCTCAGCGCCATCTTTTTGCAAAGAAAAGGTATACTGAAATCAAAGTCTCCGAGATGTCGGAGGAGTATGGAATTCAATTTTTGAATAAATTCCTCTTCTTTGGCTGCCGTTTTGCCCGTTGCAGGCAGATTTGCGTCAAAGTGGGTATATTTATCTTTTAATTTTCTGCGCAGCTCGATAAGTTTGTTTATTCTCAACAATAACTCCCGTTTGCTAAAGGGTTTTTTCATATAGGCATCTGCCCCTCTTTTCAGTCCTGTTAGTTTGCTTTCTTCATCTGTTTTTGCGGTAAGCAAAATGATGGGAATATGACTCGTACGCATATCGTTTTTGATGGTTTTACACAATTGGAATCCGTCTTTTTGTGGCATCATAACATCGCTGATAATAATGTCGGGGATGATGGCCAAGGCCGATTCAATCCCTTCCACTCCATCGCGACTGACAAAAATGTTGAAGCTTTCATCAAGACAGCTTTTTAAGTAATAAACCAGGTCTGCATTGTCTTCCACAATGAGTACAATCGGTTTATCATTCGTCTTGAAGAAGGACGAAATGGTGTCGGATGCTACTATTTTATCTTCGGGCATTGTTGAGTTTTTGAGTGAACGCTCAAGTTGGACAGCCGATGGTTGAGCTTTATTTTCTATAGGGAGTTGTAGCAGAAAAGTACTACCCCTACCCAATTTGCTTTCTACGCTTATTGTTCCTGACAGGGCATGGGTCAGCTCTTTGGTAATAGCCAGTCCGATACCACTTCCAAGGGTATGACCCGACTCATCTACTCTGAAAAACCTCGAAAAAACATGTGGCAGATCTTTTTCCGCAATGCCTATCCCCGAGTCGATGACCTTTATCAACAGGTGTCCATCCTCCAATTTGGCAACCACGAGGACCTTGCCGTATTCCCTGGTGAATTTTAAAGCGTTAGAGAGCAGGTTGGTCATTATTTTTCTGATGATTTCCGGATCGAAATCCATGACGACAGAGGGGGATTCAGAGTAAAACTGCAGATTGATTTGATGCCTGTTGGCAAAAGAAGAAAAAGAATCCACAAGATAAGCCAGAAATCGAATGATGTCATCCTGTACGTAATTACAGGAAGCCTTTTTTGCCTCTAATTTGTTTAGTTCCAGCATTTGATTTACGAGATGTAAGAGTTGGCGGCTGTTCTTTTTAATCAGTTTTACCTTCTTGGAGAGATTGATTTGTGGATATTGAGCTATTTCCTCTGCCATGCCTTCTATCACCGTGAGTGGCGTACGAAATTCGTGGGTAATATTGGTG
>JALVDO010000098.1 GCA_027008975.1 Saprospiraceae bacterium
TGGATTCTGTCCCAACTCTTCCTGAATGGTTTTGAGTTGTTGATTCAGAAAATAATCCCTTTGTTGTTTTTCAATATCGCCCCTTACCTTTGTTTCTATTTTATCTCTTAACTCCAATAATTGCAACTCAGAGTTAAGTTGCTGCAAGATGGTTTGAGCTTTTTGGAAAGGGTCATTTGTTTCCAAGATTTGTTGTTTCAGGGGCGTTTTAGCGTTGGTATTTCCAGCTATAAAATTGAGCAATAAACGGGGGTTTTCGATGTTTCGCAACATCACAACCGCCTCGGACGGGATATTCGGCGACAGTTCGATAATCTGCTTTGCGTGATCAATAATGGTAGCGATAATCGCCTCAAACTCCAACTGATTCTTCGGCGGCAACTCCGCAATTGAGTGTATTTTTGCTTCTAAGTATGGAGATATTGAGGTAAGCTTCTCGAGCCGGAAACGCCTTCGTCCTTGAATAATAGCGGTCGTTGTGCCATCGGGCATTTTCAACAATTTCATTATTCTGGCAACGACGCCAATTTTGTATAAGTCTTCCTCACCGGGATCCTCAACATCCGCTTCCTTTTGCGATAATACCGCCACAATTCCACCATCCTGATACGCCTTGTTAATGGCGCGGATAGATTTATCCCGACCCACCGTGATTGGAATGACATTACCGGGAAACAGCACAGTATTTTTCAATGCCAGTAAAGGGAATACTTCGGAGAACTCCACATCTTCATGTAGGCTATCGTCCTCAAATACACCCATCGGGAGGAAATCACCAGCTCCCTCATTCTCGAACGGCTGAAATTTTAATATATCTTCAAACATTTTTTTTTCTTTGGTACTGACATAACCACACACACCACTCCCTGTCACACTGTCAGCAATTTGCTTCTAGTTTTCTTAGACCAGTTACTGGCAACAACCATGCCATCGGCAATAACTGTAAAAAAGGTAATTTTCAGCCTCTACTAAATATAAAAACAGGACAAAACGTCAGGTCAAGGAGCAACTGACACTTCCATTTTCGGCAGGTCATCCTCGGCTGCTGTCCCTTCCACCTCGTCAATTTCGATAACCAGATTATCAATGATAAATTCTTGCCGTGCCGGAGTATTCTTGCCCATATAATAGGTCAGTATCTGATCGATATCCGATTCTCCATCCACGACAACCGGCTCTAAGCGGATGTTCTCCCCAATAAATTCTCCAAACTCGCTAGGCGAGATTTCCCCGAGCCCTTTAAAGCGGGTGATTTCGGCCTTTCCCCGCAGTTTTTTGACAGCTTCCTGTTTTTCCTCTTCGCTATAACAATAATAGGTATCTTTCTTGTCCCGCACCCGGAAGAGAGGCGTTTCGAAAATATAAAGGTGCCCGTTTCGTACCAAATCGGGAAAGAACTGTAGAAAAAATGTCAGCAATAACAACCGAATGTGCATCCCATCAACATCGGCATCCGTTGCGATGATAACGTTATTGTAGCGGAGCCCGTCCAGCCCGTCTTCAATATTTAATGCATGTTGGAGAAGATTGAATTCTTCGTTTTCGTAAACCACCTTCTTGGTCAGTCCGTAGCAATTCAGCGGTTTTCCTCGCAAGCTAAACACTGCCTGAGTCTGCACATTTCTCGCCTTGGTAATTGACCCACTCGCAGAGTCTCCCTCGGTGATAAAGATACTGGAAGCCAGCCGGTCTTCTTCCTTGGTTTTACGCGTTCCGGCGTTGTAGTGAATCCTGCAATCGCGTAATTTTTTATTGTGTAAATTGGCTTTCTTCGCCCGCTGATTGGCTAGTTTTTTGATGCCGGCTATTTCCTGACGCTCGCGTTGCGATTGTAGTATCCTTTTCTCCAGAGCTTGTTTAACTTCAGCATTTTTGTGCAAAAAGTTATCTAACTTCTCCTTAATAAAATGCCCGATAAACGTCCGGATAGTCGGGCCTTCGGGTCCTACGTCCGTTGAGCCGAGTTTGGTCTTGGTTTGTGATTCAAAGACGGGCTCTTCGACCCGTACACTGATAGCCGCGATGATGGAGGACAAAATGTCTTTCCGGTTATAGTTTTTGTTGTAGTGCTTCTGGATAGTCTCAACGATGGCTTCCCTAAAAGCGTTGAGGTGCGTCCCACCCTGAGTGGTATTCTGACCATTTACAAAGGAATAATACTGCTCTCCGTAGTGGTTGCCGTGGCTCATGGCGATTTCGATATCCTCTCCTTTCAGGTGGATAATGGGGTAGCGTAGCGTCTCGCTTGCCGTCCTATGCTGTAATAAATCCAATAAGCCGTTCTTGGATTGGATGACTTTGCCATTTAGTTTTAGTTTCAGCCCGGCATTGAGGTAGGCGTAGTTCCAGAGTTGATTTTCGACGTAGTTAAGCCGGTATTTGTAATTTTTGAATATCTCGGCGTCGGGCTTAAAACTGACCAGCGTACCGTTTTCTTCCGCCATTTTGGAAGGCTTGGGGTCTTTTCGCAATTCTCCTTTTTCAAACTCTGCCAACTTGCCTTTCCCCTCTCGGATAGCTACCACTTTGAAGTAATCCGAAAGCGCATTGACGGCTTTGGTACCCACGCCGTTCAGCCCGACTGACTTCTTAAATGCCTTGGAGTCGTACTTTCCGCCGGTGTTTATTTTGGAGACACAATCCACCACTTTCCCCAATGGAATACCACGACCGTAATCACGGATGGTCACCATATCATTCTCAATGCGCACATCAATCACCTTACCATGCCCCATAACGTATTCGTCGATGGAGTTGTCAATCACCTCCTTGAGTAATACGTAGATGCCATCATCGGGCGTCGCTCCGTCTCCGAGCTTCCCGATATACATCCCGGGTCTCATCCTGATATGCTCCTTCCAGTCTAATGACCGGATATTATCTTCATCGTAAGTCACCTTTGCCATTCGTTGTATTATTTGTAACTACTCAGATACCCACTATTTTTGCCCTAAAAACAGGAGCACCTGGGTAGTTACTATTATTTTTCAAGGAGCAAAGATAAGGAATAAAGTTTAGAAAGTGGAATATTTTAACAAAATGTTTTTAATTTTTACGAGTAAAACTATTTCGAGACTCCAATACTCCCCGCTGGCACCAACGTGACTATCAATCTCTAACAAAATCGCACAACTTTTCCGCACCCCGAGCTGACGTAGGAAGATCGGGGTGCGGAAAAACCTACGTCAGCTCGGGGTGCGGAAAAATCATCTCCGGTTCATCACCCACACCGAAACCGAAACATCCCGCCCCCGCTCGCCACATCCGGAACAACGGACACTCACCCGGTGCCGCCTTCGCTGCGGTATCAATTTTTTATCAAGGCGTGCGTAGGTACTTTTTTGGATAGCGGATATGCCCTTCCAAGTTACTTTTGTATCCATGATGTGTTGGTCATTCTGCCATGCCATCAGCCACATCCTGTCCATTTTGTTGCGATCGACGAGGATGGTGTCGCCTTCGAAATAGCAGGCGCCGAGGTAGTTGATGTGGGGGCTATCTTTGCTGACCAGTTTGTATTGTCTAATAGACTCCTTTAGTGCTTTTGCCCGTTGTGCTCTAATGTGTGCATTCGGCCATATTGAGATATAAGAAGCGAAAAAACCACCATCTCTAACCAATAAAGAATCTTCTTTGAGCTTGATGTTTCTCCCGCGCGAAGCCTTTATCCATTGCTTGAATTGTGCAATATCCGCTTCCGTAATATAGGGACGCCACTTTCTCGGATAACTTTCTTCCTCCGGCACATCTATTGACAAGCCGGTTTTCGACATGATATCCTGTGATAAATAATAGGTTAGCGTATCTCCACCATTATTCCAGTCATCCTGATAACAGTAATAATAATCCTTTAGCGCTAATTCTAGCAGAAAGTTGGTGATTTGCGGCTGGTCTATATATTGCGTATATAGCGCAAGCATAGTAGAGGTAGTACGACCAAAAAGACTTCGATCCTCAAGTATATGCTCTATAAAATCAATATGGTAATGATACCCCAACCGGGCTAATGCCAGTCTTGCAGCCCATTCCTGTCCATCATATTTGGGACGGCGATTCTCTCCCCATCTTCCCGCATAATCCAGCGTATCCAAGGTAATAAACTGACATAACCTGCGGTGTACATCTTTTCGGTCTAAGTGCCAGAGTCCCGCAGTCAGGGCAAGGTAAAACATGGCTCTTTTCCCTTCCAGCTTTTCATTCTGTAGGGCATAAACGAACGAATCTATTTGGCTTCGGGTCAAGTCATTGATGGAAAATGCAGATAAAAATTGAGCTCCTTGTGAATCCCCCTCATAAGCAGAGTTTAACATTATTTGAATCCCTTTTAATTTCTTCGAAAGAGGTATTGTATCCAAGGCTGCCTGCAAATGAGTACCGAATAAAAGCCCCAAAGAAAATATGGATACAAGTAGCAATTTTTTTTTCATTTTTGTTATTTTTATTTGCACCGCTGCCAAAACCACAAAACTATCAATCTCCATCAAAACCGCACAAATTTTCCGCACCCCGATCTTCCTTCGTCAGCTCGGGGTGCGGAAAATTTAATCACCCAACAAAAAACAACCCTGCTCGCTGCAACCTGTGCCTATGGTCGCAATGCGGATATTGGTGTAGGCTTCTAGCCTAAATTGCACTCATCCATAGGTCCATAGGTTGAAAACCTGAACTTTTGTGCGTTTTTGTGACGACACGGCGCAACGAGCAGTTGCCACCGCCCGCGACCTAACCTCATTGTTTTTTCAATTGCAATACTTTTATTACAATGCATGCTTTTTCACGTCAAGTCTCTGAATCATCTCCCATGAAATCGATTGCTGTTCTCTCCTTCATTAACCTATTTACTAATTGGTCAGCTTGCCGCGTAGTTTCCGGCAAGCGATATTTTGTACATAGTTTTAGCACCCAATTAATGCAGGTATCAAGACTAATCTTATGACCAATACTCACAAACATTGGT
>JALVDO010000099.1 GCA_027008975.1 Saprospiraceae bacterium
CCGGTTGGCTGCCAAAAACTGAAAGGAGGTCTTTGCGGTGAACAGCCGCCCCTTTTTGGCAAAACGCCTGTAGTATCGCAGGCTACCCTTCATTCGTCCCTTGTTTCGGTCATAGCTGTCCGACTCGTCGGTATTGCCATGGAGTGCCTCGTTATCGGTGGCGGTGGTGGCGTTGAGCGCCCTTTGAGTAGTGTTGTACCCGGTATTGACCTCAAAAGTGAGTTTCTGTAGGGAGTCGATTCGGTGTTTGAGGGTGAGTCCCAGCCGATGGTTGTTCTTATTGTTGGTCTCGCGGCTATCCGAAAGTGTCCGGTAGGATAACTCTTCCAGCGTGGTTTGCCTGTCGATGGATTGCTCCAGCGTATTTAGCGTCTGATTGTAAAAGTAATGGGTGTTTAGTGTCGTCTTTTTCGACAAGTCACTATTGAGGTTGATACCACCCGCACGGATGGTGGTAAGGCCATCCTGTCCGTTGGAGGCAAGTGGAATATCGGCATCCTCTCCCGTATTAAAAGTGAAGCCCCCGCGGGAAAGAAATTGGTCAAAACCTCCCATGAAGTTGATATAATCATTAAAGGAAAAGCCCTGCTTATTGGTGTTGTTCATCATACCTAGGGCAGTCATCTGCGTCTGGCTTCCAAAGCGATTGAGGTTGAATTTTCCGGCATAGCGATTATCGGTGCCATATCCCGCTTCTGCATTGCCAAAATAGCCGTGCTTTTTATCCTCCTTGAGCTTCAGGTTGATGGTCTTCTGCTCCTGTCCGTCGTCAACACCTGAGAAGGTCGCCAATTCCGACTTCTTATCGAATACCTGCACCTTATCGACGGCATCCGCCGGCAGATTTTTGGTGGCTATCGTTGGGTCATTGCCGAAGAACTCCTTGCCATCGACCATTACCTTCGTCACCTGTTCGCCCTGTGCTTTGATGCTTCCGTCGCGGGCGACTTCCACGCCGGGCAGCTTTTTCAACAGTTCCTCAACCGGCGCATCGGGCGCGGCACTGAATGCTGCAGCGTTGTACTCTATGGTATCTCCATTGATGACGATGGGGATGTGCTCCGCTTTGATAACGACTTCGTCCAGACCGACCGATTCAGGTTTTAGGACGATGTCCTCCATTTTATTTTCCTTGCCGGAAAGGCTAATAGCCCGGCTGTAACTATTGTAGCCGACGTAGGAGACCTGTAGGATATAATCATCCGGCGACATCCGTTTAAGGGCGTAGTTGCCCGATGCATCCGTGATGGCAAATTTGGCAATGACAGAGTCCTTTTGCTGGAGTAATACCACGGTGGCACTCATCAGCGGCTCATGGTTTTCATCGACTACCCGCCCTTCCAGCCCGGCGGATTGTTGTCCCGTGACCGGAAGGCTGAGTAGTAGGATAAATAGGGCAATTAGATTATTTCGTCGCATCATAATCAGTTGATTTCGATTTTTATGCCGGCTCCGTCTCCTCCCATTTCTTCCGCCATTTCCTTCGTTTTTCTATCGACAATTTCCTCGAATTTTTTCGCACTTACTTTTTTCCCTTTTTTCGGGGCGGTTATTTCGTCCTTTTCGATTTTCCGGAAGTTTACCTCTTCTGCAACCAACTGCATTGCTCCGTCATTGACATCTACTTCCAGTATCATACCGGGCAATGCGCCGTACGCGCCGGGTCCGTTGGAGACCGGAATCTCGGGCGAAAACCAGGCAATAACCGTCGTGGAGTCCTCGGTGAAGGTGGCTTGTTGGCATTGGAATCCGAGTATTTCCTTTTGTTTGCCGGTTAGTTTCCATGCGTATTTTTTTGGTTCTCCCGTAATGAGGAAAGTCTTTCCGAAGAAATCTTCTTTGCGGATAGAGCTGTTTTTTGCGAGGTTTTTGTACTCCCTGTTGTCCTTTGCTCCGACCATGACGATTTTGATGGAGGTATTCTCATCTTCGGTTTCGATGACCATGTCTTTCTCACTTTCTTCTTCCTTTTTATCAAAATAGAGCGACTCGCTATCTGTGAAGAGCAGCGTTTTTTTGAAGTTTTGCTCCGACGGAAACATCTTCGCCATTTCTTCCTGCCCCTCCGGAAAATCAATCTTTATTTTTATCTTTTGATTGAAGGTGATTTCCCCTTCCGTCTGCTGCCCATACAGCAATATCGGGATTAATACCATTAAAATGCAAATGATTTTTTTCATGATTTATCTAAATTTTATGTTTAAAATATTTATTTGGGCGAGCCCCTCCTATCGTCGGGTCGGGTTAACAACAATGACCGAAAGCGTCAATTGCTATCCATGGGTTCCGCCCTGCGGGCACTCCCTCCCTCCCTCCCTCGTTTCCTTCGGGAGGCAAGCTTTCTGTCGGGAGGCAGGCCGTTGGTCGTCCATTCCTACCTGCCAAACCGCATGATACAGTCATTCGGGTTGGTCCCTCTCGCAAACGGCTCCCCCACATTCCACCGCAAAAGTACCACACATATACCCATCCCACCGTTAATCAATTCCCAATTAAGGTTAATTAACGTTAAAGAAAATTGCCATGCTACCCCAAACCCCTTACTTTTGCTGTTGTAAAATAAGTAAATACTTTCCACCTCATGATTTAAATCAAAAAATGAGGAATGTTGAAAGGATAATAAACAAGAAATTGAATATCCCTATCCACGTACGTGGCGGGCTGGCGAACACCGAACAAGGATTAACCCATGCCCATACGGGCGCGTACCGGCGCGGGCAAGCTGATTTTAGAAGTTTTAAATAGCAAGCAGTTTGGTTTACAAGAATGATTTGGTAAATCTGAAATCTGCAATCGATGTTCCTTGTTCGATGTTCTTCACGTTCCTTGTTCTTAAATCAAAAAAAATAATTACTTACAGATGCCCATTTTTAGACAAAAATAGTGTACTCGTAAGCAGTTACGAAAAATAGCAATTATCCCTGTGGACATTGCTATAGCATACCCCGATCTTCCTTTCTTATGAGGACGCGCATGTGCGTCAGCTCGGGGTATGCAGGGAAGCACAATAAACTCATTTAGGAAATTGTTGATGAAAAAACAAGCAAACACACGAGTTGTCCTTTTTGTTATGGCAGGTAGCTTGCTACTACTGCTAACCTTTATATTCGTTTGGCTGCACCGCGTTTATCAGGATGAATACGAGCGCTTCCGAAGGGATGCCGATTTTGTATTTATCAATGCTATTCGGAGTTTGGAGTCGGATATGATGAGTTCGGCGCATGAGCAAAATCCTGTGTCTTTATTCAATCTGACAAAGCTTGATTCATCTTTTGATACCCGTATGGATGATCTCCCGAAGCAGTTGTTTGGCAAGGATACCAGCAGGCAGGTGATTATTTTCAGCAAACTGACTGGCAAGGACGGCAACTCACTGACTATTCAGAAAGAGGATAACTCGAATGTCAAAATGTTCAACAGGAAAACGGAGGAGGGCTACACCGGTATGCTGTCCGTTTTTGTCCAAATGAATGACCAAAAAGACAGCATGACCGTCAACGTCAGGGATGCCGCTTTTATCAATGAATTGATAGGGGAGAGGCTGTCCGAAAAGTTGAATGAGGAGCAAATTCAACTTCCTTCCAAACTCGAAATTATCGTCCTCTCCAATGATTTGGAAAAAGACAGTTCTGCCGCCACCTTTTTTACAAAACCCTATACTGATTTGCTGACCAATCAATCTTATGCCCTCGAAATTGATGATTACCGCCCCTTTGTCCTTCGGAAAATGTGGCAGGAAATATCCTTTGCCACCATCCTCTTTTTAAGTATTGCTTTCTCTTTTTGGTTTATTTACCGGACAATGGTCAGGCAGGCACGGTTGACGGCACTAAAACACAACCTCGTCCGGAATATTACCCATGAATTAAAAACGCCTATCACCACCGTCGGGGTTGCCATCGAAGCACTTGGTAGCTTCGATGCTCAAAGCGACCCGCAAAAATCAAAAGAATACCTCGATATTTCCCGCCACGAGTTAGACAGATTATCCGTCTTGGTGGATAAGGTGTTGACGACGGCTTTTTTTGAGGATAACAGCATCAATGCCGGGCTGGAGTCCATTGATTTGGATGAGATAATAAGTCGCGTTATCGACACTATGAAAACTCGTTTTGAAAAAGTCAACGCAAAACTCGAGTACGAAAAGAGCGGCACGGATTTTATCATCGAAGGCAACCGCCTGCACCTGACCAACGTCGTTTACAATCTGCTCGAAAACGCACTGAAATACAGCGAAAATACACCCGAAATTCGCATACAACTGCAGCAAAATAAAGGAGTGATAATGCTGAAAATATGCGATCGGGGCATTGGCATTCCGACTCCTTATCTCAGCAAGGTTTTTGAGCCGTTTTTTCGTGTGCCAACCGGCGACCACCACAATGTGAAAGGACACGGATTGGGACTCGCCTACGTCGCCAATGTCATCACCAAACACAAGGGAACCATCAAGGCGGAAAACCGAAAGGGTGGTGGGGTTTGTTTTACAATAACACTAAGCCATGCATACTAAAATACTATACATAGAAGACGAACCCTTCCTCGCAAAAATCGTCAGGGAGAGTCTCGAAAGCCGCAATTACGAAGTGCATTTAATCGAAGACGGACGATTTGCACTAAACGCCTTCGAGCAGTTCCGACCCAATATCTGTGTCCTGGACATTATGTTGCCCTATAAAGACGGTTACGAAATTGCCCGTGAGATACGCCGGATAGACGAAAACGTCCCCATCATTTTCCTCACCGCCAAGACCCAAACCTCCGATTTGATACAGGGCTTCGAGTCCGGCGGGAACGATTACATCCGCAAGCCCTTCAGCGTGGAAGAGCTGATTGTCCGTATCGAAAACCTCCTGACACTCCTTGGCGAAAAAAGCAAAGACCGGGACATCATTCGCATTGGGCAATTCGATTTTTATCCCAAGAAACAGGAATTGCATCGGGATACCACCATC
>JALVDO010000100.1 GCA_027008975.1 Saprospiraceae bacterium
AATATGTACGATAGTTGGCTCCGGGAAGAAAATGTGCGCGACTGGTGTATCTCTCGTCAATTATGGTGGGGGCATCGTATCCCGGCATGGTATTATGGTGAGGACTATTTCGTAGCCGAAACGGTAGAGGAAGCATTACATCAGGCAAAAGAAAAAACCGGCAATTCAGCCCTTCAAATAGAGGATTTACGACAGGATGAAGACGTGGTTGATACGTGGTTTTCCTCCTGGCTATGGCCAATATCTGTTTTTGATGGCTTCGAGCGGCAGGATGAATTGAAGTATTATTATCCTACAAATGTCTTGGTGACAGGTTGGGACATTATGTTCTTCTGGGTAGCGCGAATGATTATGGCAGGTTATGAATGGTCGGAGGAGTTATTGGGCAAAGAACACGTAGCAAAAAAGGGTAAGCAACCATTTAAGGATGTTTATTTTACGGGAATGGTGCGTGATAGCAAGCGTAGAAAGATGAGTAAATCCCTCGGCAATTCTCCGGATGCACTGGCTTTAATTGACCGATATGGTGCTGATGGCGTCCGCTTCGGGATGTTATCCTGTTCTGCTGCCGGTAACGATATTATCTTTGATGCCCCCATTGACCCTAAGACAGGGAAAGCACTCAACGAAAGTAAGCTGTGTGAGCAGGGGCGGAATTTTAACAATAAAATGTGGAATGCTCTTCGCCTTATCAAAAATTTGGATGTCAAAGAAGAAGCCGATGCCGGAACGCAGGCGATTAATAGCCTGGCGGGAAAGTGGATGAGAGAAAAATTCAACAAAGTACTTGCCTCTTTGAACCAAAATATGGAAGAATATCGGCTTTCGGATGCGCTTATGTCGCTCTACAAATTCATCTGGGGTGATTATTGTTCGTGGTATTTGGAAATGGTAAAGCCTCCTTACGGCGAAGCAATCGACAGACAGACACAGGCAGAAGCTATTGACATCTTCGAACAATTGATGGTGATTTTACACCCGTTTATGCCGTTTGTCACGGAGGAGATTTGGGATAACCTAAAAGACAGAAAAGAAGGAGACCGTTGTATGAATAGCGAGTGGCCAACCGTAAATAAGTACGATGAAAACTTTATCAATCAGGTCGAGATGGCAAAAGATATCGTCTCCGGCGTCCGGGATGTGAGAAACAATAACGGTGTTAAACAAAAAGAACCGTTAAAGGTATTTGCCCAAAAAAGTGCAAGTACCGAGGCGATTCTGAATAATCCCGGATTGAAGCGTATGGTCGAAAAAATGGCATTTTTAGAAAGCATCGAACCTACGGATTCCGCCGTTGATAACAGCATTTCCTTTTTAGTAAAAACGGATAAATTCTTCGTGGAACTAAATAAGGAAATCAATACCGAAGAGGAATGCGCCCGTTTGCAGAAGGATTTGGTCTATTATCAGGGTTTCGTACAGGCAGTTGAGAAAAAATTGTCAAACGAACGCTTCGTCTCCAATGCCCCCGAGGCAGTCGTTAACAAGGAGCGCAAGAAATTATCCGATGGACAATCAAAGATAAAAAGCATCGAGGAGGCACTTGCTGATTTGGGGTGTTAATACGGGAAGGTTGTGAGTATAAACACAAGGAACAAAAAACACTTCAACCTTTCCCTTTAGCCTTGCAACTTTAAACTTTAAACTTTTTTAACCTTTACCCCATGAATTATTTAGCACACCTCTTTCTCTCCGGCGAAGACGAGGGCATCATCGTTGGCAATTTTCTTGGAGATTTAGTGCCAAAGAAGGATATTATTAAGCTCCCTGATGATATTCGGGATGGGGTATTTATCCACCGCCATATTGATGCTTATACAGACGATCATCCTCAGGTGCGTAAGGGTGTATTACGGTTGCACGCAAAGCATCACAAATATGCACCGGTTTTGACAGACATTTATTACGATTATTTTTTAGCAGCTAACTGGTCGAAATACACGACGGAATCACTAACCGATTTTTCTATCCGAATTTATGCTGTTCTTCAGAATTACGCAGCCTTAATGCCCGATGGGGTACGCGATTATATGTCCCGACTGGTGGCAGCCGACTGGCTTTGTAGCTATGGTCGATTGGAGGGTATTGAATACACCTTTAACCGCTTGCGAAAGCGCGTCTCTCGCCCTGAGTTATTGGATGGCGTCATGGAAAGCCTGACTGAAAACGAGACGGAGTTTAATCGGGAGTTTAATTTGTTTTTTCCCGATTTAATAGCCTATGTGGAGAAGGAGATTAATAAGTTATAAAATCTGCCTTACCCCTCAAAGTGAAACGAAATAGTAAATGTTCTCGAAAGAATTTTATCCAATACACTTGACTCCTCAAGGTTGGGGTTGAATAAAAGTGTGTTGCCAATCCCATAAGACATTTTTATCTCTGGCGAAAAGATAAAGTAGGGGAAGAACAATTGAATCCCGGCACCGACTTCCAATGAGAAATCATGAGGCGAAATCTTGATGATTTGGTCAGAACCCTCACTCGTCGCTCTAGCCTTACTCGCAACATCAAATGCGTACTTTACCCCTCCGATAACAAATAGCCGCTTGTCCCTGTACGGGGCGGATTTGAATCGAAAATGAAAGGGCATTTCGACAAAAATAGACTCTACTTTTTCTTGTGAATTTGGTGTCAATCGACTATTCTTAGTGTAGTTGAGTGTCCTTTCTGCAAAGGAAAGGGTAGGGAGAAAGCGAAAATCAAAGTATTCGCCAATCTTTAAGTTTGTGACGATGCCCAAATTAAATCCGGGACCGGAAACCGACTTGACGGAAGTAATGGAATCGCTATAGATGTACTGCTTGGATCTGAAAGCAGAAAAGCGGGAACTATTTGATCCTAAAGTCAGACCGAAGTAATAGGGTTTTTGTTTGAATAAGAAGTAATTGTAGTTGCTCTTATCTCGACGTTGTGCTTCCGCTGGGTTAGCAAATAGCATTCCAATGAATAGTAGCAATATTATTTTGTAGCCGTGTATAACGAACAGATTCCTAACGTTAGTGGTTTGCATTGACTCGATTTAAAATTTATGCCTTCTAAAATACCGGTAAATTCTTCGCCATCCGGAAAGGCTTGCACTGATTCGTATAAATAAGTATAAGCGCGAGGATCCTTAGAAGTAATCCGTCCAATCAAAGGCAGGATATTTTTAAAATAAAAATGGTATCCCTGTTTAAAGGGGAATGCCGTTGGCATCGAAAATTCAAGGATGGCCAGTTTTCCTCCCGGTTTTAATACCCTGTAAATTTCCTTCAAGCCCACTTCCAGGTGTTCAAAATTCCTCACGCCAAATCCAACGGTAATAGCATCGAAGGTATTGTCTTTGAAGGGGAGTTTTTCGGAGTCTCCCTGTGTTAAAGTGATGAGGTTTTGTAGTTTTTTTTTATTGATTTTTTCCTGACCGATTGCCAGCATTTGGGCTGATAGATCGAGTCCGACAACCTCGTCCGGGTGTAGCTTTTTTGCAGCCATAATGGCGAGGTCACCTGTCCCCGTTGCGATGTCCAGTATCTTTTTTGGTGCGATGTCAGCAATCGAACGAATGGTACGCTTCCTCCACAATACATCGATGTTTAGCGTAAGCAAATGGTTTAGAAAATCATAATACGGAGCGATTTTGTCAAACATCGTTTCGACCTGTTCCTTTTTACTACCTTCTTCCGAATACGGATTGACTTGATTTGACATGTTTTTTAAATTTTGCACAAAGATAGGATAAGAATGGGAATCTGGATGGGAATCTGGATGGGAATCTGAATGGGAATCTGGATGGGAATCTGAATTAGAACAAAACAGCTCAACACCTCAACAGCTCAATAACTTAACACCTCAACAACTCAACAACTCAAATAACACAAAACAAGAAACAAGAAACACAAAACAAGAAACATTTTCCCTTTGAATTTCAATTATTTTGTTATCTTTGCAAGTCGTTATTTAGTCGGGTAAAATAGACTAAATTTTTTTAAAAAAACGTAACTACTTACCACCTCCTGTTTTTAGGCAGAAAAGAGTTGGTTTTGTGCATGTTGAAGATAGATTTTTTGAAGTTTCCTGAATACTGACACTGAAAGTCGTCAGTATATGCAGGGCATAATGAAAAAAATCTATTAAAAACAGGTGCGAAAGCAGCCTTTTTCTGGCAAAAATAGTGGGGTGGTAAGTAGTTACAAAAAAATAACAAATAAATAAATGCCTTCAAATCAAAGAGTAATTCCCGTTAATATAGAGGAGGAAATGAAGAGTGCTTACATTGATTATTCAATGTCAGTCATCGTTTCCAGAGCATTGCCGGACGTGCGGGATGGCTTGAAACCGGTGCACCGTAGAGTATTGTTTGGAATGTCCGAGTTGGGGTTGACCTATGGGAAAGCACACAAAAAATCTGCCCGTATTGTCGGGGAGGTGCTCGGTAAATATCACCCTCATGGAGACACTTCTGTTTACGACACAATGGTGCGGATGGCGCAACCCTGGTCGTTGAGATACCCGCTTGTTGATGGACAGGGAAATTTCGGGTCAATGGATGGTGACAGCCCGGCAGCAATGCGTTATACGGAAGCAAGATTACAGCGAATTAGCGAAGATATTCTGGCTGATTTAAAAAAAGATACCGTCGATTTTCGTTTGAATTTTGATGATTCATTAACCGAGCCAACGGTCTTACCTACCAAAATTCCCAATTTGTTAGTCAATGGTGCTTCCGGTATTGCCGTGGGGATGGCGACGAATATGCTTCCCCATAATCTCAACGAGGTTTGCGACGGTATCGCTGCAACGGTAGACAATCCCGATATTACGATTGAGGAATTAACGCAATACATCAAGGCTCCTGATTTTCCGACCGGAGGTATTATCTATGGTTATTCCGGCGTGAAAAGCGGTTTTGAAACAGGACGTGGTCGGGTGGTCGTTCGGGCAAAAACAGAAATACAAGAAGATGATAAAG
>JALVDO010000101.1 GCA_027008975.1 Saprospiraceae bacterium
TTTCAGGTTGATTTTAAATGGGTCGTTGAGTAGCATATCCATCAAGGCACTACCGGTTGCCTTGATAAGTTCAGACTCCGGTTGGCTTACTCGAAAGACTGCTGCCGGAGCATTGAAAACATAACTACCCGAATTTTTTATCAGGCTTCGCAGGATAGACTGCCCCCAAATAACAGCCTGGTCTTTTTTATCCTTTCGCAATTCGGCATTGAGGGTTGGATCGTTTTCAAAAGCATCCATGAGGTCTATTACATCATGTGCAATGCCATTTCCGGTTTCGCGGATAAAATTCTGCATTTTTTCATCACCGGTTATTTCCGTACTCATACTGCTGATGGTTTCTGCCGCGACAACGAATAATTTAGGCAAGACCAATTTTGAGTATTCTTTTAGTTTGCCGGAGTCACTGAAAGTGGCGTCGTCGAAGGCTTCTAAAAAGCGCATCATTACCATGCCAAAGGCGGAATTCTTATTGAGGGCACCCGGTACTTGGTTGAAGTAGTCAATTCCGATTTCAACCAGCGTTCCGGCGACCATTTGCAGAGGAGTGGTTCCCGGCATTTTTCCCGTTTCCCATTGTCGAATTCGGAGAAGGGTTACAAAATCGTCAGCGTGGATTTCGGCATCGTTTCCCTTGACGGTGAGTGTCCTTAATTGGTCGTAGTAAGCTTTGTATTCGGCTTCTTCATCAACCTGAAATCCGGGGAATTTTGAGTGGAGCTCATTCAGCCTTTCTATTTGAATTAAATATTGATTGCCTCCCACCCCCGGGTCTTTATCCTCGAAAAAATCGTGTACTTTGGATAAACTGGGGGTTGGGTCAAATGCCGGTAATGGCAAAACAATGGCTTTTGCTTTGATGCTCTTGGCGTAAGCACGCTGTACATTGTGACCTAATTTGATGGCAGAGTTGATTGCGAAGATAATAGCTTCAGCAGCTATGGAAGAATTGGCCATAATTCTGTAATTTGGGTTTTATGAAAAAAGTAATAACCGGTAAAATTCAACACAATGATAGGGATTTTTTTGTATAAAAAAAAGGCAACTACCTCCTTATTTGAGAAGGTGTTGCCTTTTTATGTTTAGTGAAGCTTTCTTTGGGATATTAAGACCCCAAAAAAAGGTATTCATTAGTTCAAAGACTCAACGAATTTCTTACCGGCTTTAAATTTAACTAAATTCTTAGCTTTAATTGTTATGGTCTCGCCTGTCTGTGGGTTTCTACCCTGACGCTCCGCTCTTTTAGAAACAGAAAACGTTCCAAATCCAATAAATGCAGCTGAATCTCCAGCTTGTAGTGCACCTGTAATTCCGTCGAGGACTGCATTAACTGCATCTTCTGCCTGACTCTTTGTTAACCCGGCTTTTTCTGCCACTTGATTGATTAAATCTCCTTTGTTCATTCTGAATTTTTTTTTTTGAATAATAAAAAATCGTCCCAAATGTATGCGCAAACATCTGTTTTACCAAAGTTTTGTAGCAAAAAAAAACTTTTTATTCGATAATTGGTGATATTGCGCTTCTTTTTAAGCAGAATTAACCATGCAAGTCAGTAAAATTAAGGATTTACTCGCAGACTATAAGATGTTGTTGCAACAGGGGCGCGTCCCCTTGGATTTACATTTATGGGAGGCTCAGAAGGTCTTTCAGGATAATTGGGACGTGGATGCCCCTGATTTCGCTGATATGTATAGCAGGGCGATTAACAGCAAAGAAACACAGCGCTATTGGAAAGACAGGCAATACCAGCCCAAGCAGATGATGGAACTGTTTTTAAAAATGGAAACCCCTTGGGTGAAGTCGATGTTCGATGATTTGCTCAACGAAGAACGCGGTATTGAAGCACGGGTAGGGCGCTTTTTATTCCTAATGGATGAGACGCTGAATCAATACCGGTCGAAGCATCCCTTGTCCATCGATACGAACCATCATCACGGAGATTATAGAATGATCTCCCTATATTTATCATTTAGATACCCGGAAAAGTATGCCTATTACGTCCACGAGGATTTTACCCATTTCCTTAAGGTCGTCAATAGCCCAAAGATTCCTCTGGTTCCCGATTTTGTGCGATTCTGCAAGGTGGCGAAAATTATTTATACCTTTATGGAAAAAGATCAGGAGTTAATCACAACTTTCCAACACAACTTGCTGCCAAGTATTCACTATACCGGAGAAAACCGAATGATTGTTTTTGATTTTTTGCGAAGCCGAACTTTTTTGTGAAAGAGTTTATCTAAGTTTTATAATAGTTAATCGAATTACTGTTCGCAATCGGAAAAAGTTTATCTATATTTACAAAACGAAAAAAAAGACGATATGGATATTACAATTAAATCAGACGGTCTGACGAAGGACTTTGGAACAGTTTTGGCAGTTGACGACTTGAGTTTTGAAGTTGGGAAAGGGCAGATATTCGGATTGCTGGGACCCAACGGGGCAGGCAAAACGACAACGTTGCGGATGTTAGCAGGCTTGCTTAAGCCTACCGCAGGAGATGCATTTATTGGAGGCATTTCAATGGAGCATTCAACAGAAGAAGCACGGAAAAAATTGGGCTTTCTTACAGGAGATATGGATTTGTACCGGCGCCTGAAACCTTTGGAGTTGCTCACTTATTTCGGAAGGCTTTACGAAGTGGAGGAAAATATCCTTCGCGATAGAATCGCTCATCTGGCAGAAGCTTTTGGTATCAACGAGTTTAAAAATCAGCTTTGCGAAAAGTTATCTACCGGACAGAAACAAAGGGTTTCGATTGTTCGGACGTTGGTACACGACCCGGAGGTAGTTATATTGGATGAACCCACGACGGGGTTGGATATTATGTCGAGTGAGTTTGTCTTGCAGTTTATAAAAAAGATGGCGGAAGAGGAAGGCAAAACGGTTATTTTCTCTACCCATCACCTCGATGAAGTAGAACGTCTTTGTGACCAAATTGCTATTATTGATAATGGTAAACTTACTTTTTCCGGCACCATTCAGGATGCAAAAAAAACAACTGAACAGCAGCATCTCGCCGATGCCTTTTTTAGTTTAGTAAATGCTTAATTCACCCATCAAATTAACAATCATGCGAAAAAAGATTATAACAACTATATTCAAGAAAGAACTTCTGGAGGTTATCCGAGACAAAAAAATGTTGTTTCTCGTTATTCTCCTGCCCTTTTTTATGTACCCCGTGCTGTTTACCATTATTGGAAAAGTGGGTAAATCACAAGACGATAAACTATCTAAGACAAAGGTGACAGTTTTGGTCAATCCGGAATCAGAAGGAACACCTATTTATAAGGAGTTGATAAAGATGGATAACATCTCTGTTAAGTCGGCTGATTTTAACGTTGCCATGCTGGATACGATGAAGAGTACCATTGGATTGAAGATAATTGAGCCCACAAGGGATAGCCTACATCCGTATCAGCCTATTGCAGCGACTATTTTTGTTAATAATGCCAAGGATTTGTTGCAAAAAAGAGGAGGGCAAATCCAAAAAGTTATCGCTCAGTACAACCAACAATTGTTGATGGAGCGCTTAAATTCAAAAGGGTTAACCACCGAGTTTATTACACCTGTTGATGTGAAGGTTCAGGACATCTCTTCGACAGAAGCCAAAATAGGAAAGGTCATTGGGCAATTTCTCCCGATGGTCTTGTTGTTGTTTATATTCACAGGTTCGATTTATATCGCCATTGATATTACGGCAGGAGAAAAGGAGCGGAAGACATTACAGACCCTCTTTATTTCTCCGATTAAAACAAAGGAAATTATTGCCGGGAAGTTTCTTGCAGTATTTACCGTAGGGTTAATTTCCGCTTTTATGAATATTTTGAGTTTGATGCTAGCCGTATTTATTCAGGTTAAGTTGATGGGCGGTACCGGTGGCGGCGGAGTAGATATGTCTGTTTTGGCTGCCAATATCAATCCGATGGGCTGGATGTTTGTTTTATTGATTATTTTCTTCACCACCATCTTTATTGCTTCATTGGTATTGGCTGTTGTCATTATAGCAAACTCTTATAAGGAAGCACAAAGTTACGTTTCTCCATTAATGATGCTTATCCTAATCCCGGCCATGTTGTCCCAAATGCCGGGCATGGAATTGAATGCTTCAACGGCAATGGTACCTGTATTGAATATTTGCTTAGCCATTGGTTCGGTCTTATCAGGTTCCTACAACCTTGCTTTGTTGGGATTGGTGACGTTTAGCGTGTTGATTTATGCACTAATTGCGCTATACCTAGCATCACGTACTTTTAACAACGAAAGCATCATCACCGGACAAAAAGTGAGCTTGAAGAAGGCTATTGGGTTGGGGAAGTAGTTACGAAATTTTGTAACTACTTGCCACCTCATACTTTATGTTTGAAATTTGATAATGAGGTGATAAAGGGAACACGGATGACACGGATTGAACTGATTTCCACGGATTTATTATGCTAAAGAGCGTGTTCACACAGACCAGCCTGCTGTGCGACGGAAGGCAGGTTTATTTTGGTCTGACGACCAAAGTGAGACAATGTCAAATGATAATTAATGAACAACGCAGTTGAATTTGCATCTATTTTTGCGCAAGCAAAAATAAAATCCGGGCAGGTACGCCTCCGTATGGATCAAAATCTAATCGTCCTGCCGGAAAAAATCCGTTCTGATCCGTTCAATCTGTGTCATCCGTGTTCCCTCTCCTTCATAGTAAGTAGTTACGAAATTTTTTTTAAAAAAAGAGGACGTAATACAAAACTTTTTTCAATCCCTATCGTTTATTTACGATAAACAAATACGCAATAATTATGCAAACAATAAAAATACTGGGGACGGGTTGTCCAAAGTGCAAACAGACAACTAAGGTTATAGAAGAGGCTGTAGCCGAAATGGGGAGCAATGCACAGATTGTAAAGGTTGAGGATATTATGGATATTATGCAATACAACGTGCTCTCGACTCCTGCTG
>JALVDO010000102.1 GCA_027008975.1 Saprospiraceae bacterium
ACAAAGGTAGTGAGATTGATTTTTAAATCAAAAAATGTAACCATCTACTTTGAGAGAGGAAGAAAGTAGTTCCCAAAAGCAAACCAATCCAAATAAAAACGGGAGTTAAAAACAAATAAAAGCATATAACAATGTAAAACCAATACTAACCAGCCCAATGGACTTTTAAAAAAAATAATGCAAAATATTTATGATTTTTAAATTTATGTCCTACATTAGCGCTACACTTTTATTAATCACAAAAACAAATCTTAAGCACATTGAAAATTACGGGAAAATATACCATGAACGCATCCCCCGAGGTGATATGGCGAAAGGTGCTAAACCCGAGGGTTTTGGAAAAGGTAACACCTGGGATAAAGACTCTAGAGGCAAAGGGAGAAGATGAATATATTGCCGTATCAGAAGTAAAGGTAGGGCCTGTACGCGGGAAGTTTGAGGGCGATTTGATTATCAAGGAAAAGGTAGAGGGAAAGAGTCTTGTCGTCGCACTCGACCAAAAGAGTAAAATGGGGAACGCACTGGCAGAAATAGGGATGGAACTCATACCGCATGAAAATGGAAATACCAAGATAAAATATGATGGCGACGTAAAAATGTCAGGAATGCTCGGACGCATGGGGCAAAGAATTATAGGAGGTGTGGTTAGCACCCTATCCAAGCAGTTTTTTACAGCTTTGGAGGAAGAAATTTTGAAGTCGAAATAGTAATCAGAATCTATTTTCTCCTTTGCGAAAAGGATAGAAGCGGTATACGCGGACGAAGGAGCACATATTAGCGGACTGCAGTTGACGCTTTAGGTCATTGTTGTCAACCTGACCCGACGCGGGTTTGCTCCCTGAGGAGAGGAAGGAGGGATTTGCCCAAATGATTTAATACCTAACTACATACAAAATGTCATAAATCTAAAATTATAAAATTATGCGAATATCTCTTACAGTAAATGGTAAGCAGTATTCCCACGATGTGGAACCAAGGCTAAGTCTTGCCCACTATCTACGGGAAGTACTCAACCTTACCGGCACTCACATCGGGTGCGACACTAGTAGTTGTGGTGCCTGCACGATCACCTTAAACGGTGATGCTGTCAAGTCCTGCACACTCCTTGCCGTTCAAGCAGATGGCTGTGAAATCGTCACAATTGAAGGCATGGCAAATGGAGCAGAGCTGCACCCAATTCAAGAATCATTCAAGGAAAACCACGGATTGCAGTGCGGTTTTTGCACCCCTGGAATGGTCATGACCGCATCGGACATCCTAAAAAACAATCCAAACCCGACAGAAGAAGAAATCAGGCATGGATTGGAAGGGAACTTCTGCCGATGTACAGGATATCACAATATTGTTAAATCCATTCAGCAAGCTGCTGAAAAAATAAATCAATAAGTTATGGGAAGTTATATTGGAAAATCAGTAAAAAGACGAGAGGATGCAAGATTCCTTAAAGGGGAAGGCAAATATACCGACGATATTAAGCTTCCCAACATGACGCACATGGCATTTGTCCGAAGTCCTTATGCTTCCGCAAATGTATTGAGCGTTGACACCTCCGAAGCAGAAAAAGCAGAGGGCGTCGTAGCCGTATTCACCGCCGAAGACGGATGTGGACAGTATGGTGTCCCTTGTGGTTGGCAGGTCAACTTCAAAAATGGAGAAACCATGCGGGAACCACAACACCCCCTATTGGCAAAAGATAAAATAAGACACGTGGGCGAACCTGTCGCTATCGTCATTGCAGAAACACAGGCACTTGCCAGAGATGCTGCGGAATTGGTTGCTGTTGAATACGAAGAATTACCGGCTGTCACTAATCCCAAAGAGGCTATGAAAGATGGCGCACCCAAAGTTCATGACCAGTTTCCGGATAACATGGCATTCGATTGGTGCATCGGTAATGACCGGGCGGAGGTCGAAGCTGCCTTGGAAAAGGCACATCATGTAACAGAATTAGAGTTTATCAATCAAAGACTAGCGCCCAATGCCATCGAACCAAGGAGTTATATCGCTGACTATGATGTGAATGGCGACAAATGGACGCTTTACACCAGTACGCAAAATCCACACTTAATAAGATTGCTAATGTGCGCTTTTGTCCTCGGCATTCCGGAGCATAAAGTACGTGTAGTATCTTACGATGTAGGGGGAGGATTTGGAAGTAAAATATATCACTATACAGAAGAGGCGCTTGTCACATGGGTCAGTAGAGAAATAGCCCGCCCCGTCAAGTGGACGGCAGACCGCAGCGAAGCTTTCCTGATGGATGCCCACGGAAGAGACCACGTTGTCAAGTCTAAAATGGGCTTTGATAAGGAAGGGCACATTGTAGCGCACCTGACTGACGAATACTGTTCGATGGGCGCTTATTTGTCCACTTTTGCACCGGCAATCCCTACTTATCTGCACGGTACATTATTTCAGGGCCTGTACAAAACTCCTCTAATTCACCTAAATGTCGTTGCGCCATTTACGCATACTGTTCCGGTCGATGCTTATCGCGGGGCAGGGCGTCCGGAGGCGACTTATTTGATTGAGCGTCTAGTGTCAAAGGGAGCGAAAGAAATGGGGATGGACCCTGCGGAAATACGGTTCAAAAACTTCATCGAGCCATTTGACGGCGTCAATCAGCCTGGTTATCAAACTCAGGTTGCACTCCAATACGATAGCGGCAATTATGCTCCTGCGCTGGAAAAGGCGTTGGACGCCATCGGTTACAAAGACTTCAGAAAGGAACAAGCTGAAGCCCGCAAAAATGGCAAGCTGCTTGGCCTCGGTATTTCCACTTGGATTGAAGGCTGCGGTATCGCTCCTTCAGCCGTTGTCGGAGCACTTGGCGCAAGAGCCGGGCTCTACGAGGTGGGGCACGTCAGGGTACAACCCACCGGAAAAGTATCAGTCTATACCGGTACGCACTCACACGGACAGGGGCATGAGACAGCTTTTGCACAATTCGTCGCCGACCGGTTGGGTATCCCAATGGATGATGTCGAAATAATTCATGGAGATACCGAACAGGTTGCATTCGGAATGGGTACTTACGGATCGCGAAGTCTGTCCGTTGGAGGTTCTGCCATTGTCAAAAGTATTGAAAAAGTACTTGAAAAAGGGGCTAAAATCGCCGCGCACAAGCTGGAGGCTTCGGTGGAAGATCTAGAGTATGCCGGTGGTAAATGGACGGTCAAGGGAACAGATAAGTCCATATCTTTCGGCGATGTTTCATTGACGGCTTATGTGCCGCATGACTACCCACAGGGACTAGAACCGGGGCTGGACTTTTCGAGCTTTTATGACCCCGCCAATTTTACCTTTCCTTTCGGAGCACACCTCGCCATAGTGGAAGTGGATCAGGATACCGGAAAAGTTGACCTGAAGCGGTTTGTCACTTGCGATGATGTTGGTAATATCATCAACCCAATGATTGTGGATGGTCAAATTCACGGCGGTGTCGTTCAGGGTATTGGGCAGGCATTGCTCGAAGAGGTCGTCTTTGACGAATCCGGACAAATGATTACCGGCTCGTACATGGATTATGCCATGCCAAGAGCAGATGACCTTCCTATGATTGAGACGCATAATACCGTGACGCCATGCCCACACAATCCGTTGGGTGTAAAAGGTGCAGGAGAAGCTGGAGCCATCGGCTCTACTCCGGCAGTTGTCAATGCCGTGGTAGATGCGTTGTGGCACTTGGGTGTCAGAGACATTCAGATGCCACTCACCCCGCAAAGGGTTTGGAAAGCAATGCAACAGTAATGGTAACTGTTCGTGCGAGTTACTCTTTTTTAATTAACAAAAACAGATGCAATGATACCAGCAAAATTTGATTATATAAAAGTATCTTCTATTAATGAAGCCGTTGACTTGGTCGATAAACACGGCTTTGATGCAAAAATATTAGCAGGGGGTCACAGTCTTATTCCGGCGATGAAGCTCCGGTTAAATACACCGTCCATTCTAATCGATATTAGTGGAATCGAAGGAATGAATGAAATTAAAGAAAGCGGGGACGAAATTATCGTCGGAGCGAATTGTACCCACAAACAAATCATGAGTTCCGATTTGGTCAAAAATCAACTCAACATCCTTGCCCAAACCGCTGCCACCATCGGTGACGTACAGGTGAGAAATCGGGGTACCATCGGAGGTAGCTTGGCTCATTCAGACCCTTCCGCCGATTATCCGGCTACAGTTTTGGCCTGTGATGCAAAAATTGAAGTGACGAGCAAAAACGGGTCGAGAACCATCGATGCCGAAGATTTCTTTCAGGGAATTTTCACAACCGCCTTGGAAGATGATGAAATCATCACCGCTGTCAGGTTTCCAAAAGTAAAGGATGGCAACTATCAGAAGTTTTATCAATCCGCTTCGAGATTCGCGGTCGTAGGCGTAGCTGTCGTTAAAGACGGTAACGGGGTCAAGGTCGGAATTACGGGCGTGGCCGATACCCCCTACAGGGCAAAAGCTGTCGAGAAAGCTTATGATGGTAGTACCGATGCTGCAACCCATGCAGTGGATGGTGTGGACGTGATGAGCGACCACTTTGCAGATAGTGAATACCGGGCTCACCTTGCCAAAGTAATGGTAAAGAAAGCCTTAGCCTAAATCGTAAATAAATCGCCGTTTCTTTTAAGTCATAAGAGAATCGGTTGTGAGAGTCAAAATAACAGGGTGAAATTTCACCCCGCTGTTTTGACTCTCTTTTATTTACCTAACAATCATCCGCATCCCCTTTATATCATTGATGACAACAAAGTAAATACCGGATGTCAGGGTGTGAATATCTAGTGTTGCATCCCCTCCAAACCCCATGGATTGAAGCCGCAAATTACCTAAAACATCGTATATCTTAACATCAATCGCCCGTTGGTTACCCCAATTTAAGAACACGCTATTGGTTGCCACCGTCGGGAATAGTCGTACATCAGGTACTTCC
>JALVDO010000103.1 GCA_027008975.1 Saprospiraceae bacterium
AACATAAGGGTACAACCAAATGGATTATTACTCCGAAGGATGGAGATTTATTTGGACTGAAGTTAGATTCTCCTGCGACCACATTATTATACGGACGAATATTAATTTGTGGAAAAATTGTGGAGTTTAATGATAGCTATCTTGACGGAAGTGATAACTACTTTGAAAGAATAGAATAGAGCAAAGCCTGCAACCTATAAATTTAATTACCACACAATGCCACCACACATCTAAGGCGACAAATCTTATATTTGTCGTTAATTTTTAAGTTTTAAAAATCCATCCAGTTAAATACTTCGATGGATTTTTTGTTATTATACAATTGTTAAGTAAATTTGGATATTATTTACCAAAAGAACGAACTATGGCCATGTCAAGATTAGATTGGATAACCGCAATTATTGTAGGAATCTGTGTAATTGCACTAGGTTTTTTAATTTACAAAACAGTGGGTTTGATGGACACTGATGATGCCAACCCCGACAGAACGGAACAGGTTATCACTGACACTCCTACAGAGGAAAGTACGACAACTGAAGCCTCTACTCAGACAGATACCATTCAGGATAGCGGTGATGATATTGATTATGCCGATGGTGATAATAACGAGGATATTTCTACCACCGAAGAGGAAGACGAGCAGGCCGGAAAAGAAGAGGAAGACGATGGTCCTTCCAGTTATGTAAAGGAAGAAAATATTAGTGGTGATTATCTGGTCATCGCCGGCACTTATAAGCAGATGATTAATGCCGAAAATCAAGTCAAACGATTGAGAAAAAGGGGTTATAGCGATGCCCGCATTGCGCTTTTCAACAAAGGTGCTTATGCCGTCGTATTGGTCAATGCCTTTGATAGCTTCTCTAAAGCGGACGAGCTTTCTACGCAGTTAAACGATGATGGTTTTGAGGCTATTGTCCAGAAGAAGAGAGGCTAATCACCACTACTCCTTTAGAAAAAAGCGTATATACTTGATGGTTTTGCCTGCCTCAAGGTGCATCTTTTCGTAGTAAGTTTTTAAGGAAAGTTCCTCAATAGGCAGGGGCTTGCTATAGATATCATCATCATGATAATCAATTGTCGCTCCCGGATATTCATTCAGTACTTCAAGAGAGTACTCATAGAGGTTGGGTTCGTCGGTCTTCAGGTGGATGACTCCATTTTTAGAAAGGATTTTTTTATACCTGTCCAAGAATCTGGGGGAGGTCAATCTTCTGTTTTTCTTGCTCTTCCTCAAAAAAGGATCTGGGAAGGTAATCCATATTTCGCTTATTTCTTCAGGAGCAAAAAAGTTGGTGATTTGCTCTATGCGCATTCTCAAAAAGGCGGCATTTGTCAGTCCTTCATTCAGTGCAATTCCGGCACCCTTCCATATTCGTGCCCCCTTGATATCGACACCGATAAAGTTTTTCTCAGGAAACATTCGCGACAGCCCAAGGGTGTATTCTCCTCGACCACAGGCTAACTCCAAGACCAATGGATTATCATTTTTAAAGTGCTTTTTCACCCATTGCCCCTTCATATCGACAATTTCGCCATCTTTTCCCCTAATTTCAGGCACGAGCGGGTCAAAGTTTTCATAAACATTGGGGTAGGATAACAGGTCGGCAAATTTTTGAAGTTTGTTTCTCTTACTCATTTTATATTGGACAATTTTGCACTGAAAGGGACAAATTAACAACAATTTGATTTTTTTGAACAACAAAAGAGAGAATTTTCTTATTTTTATGAATAAAGTTATGGAAACCCGTAGGATGGTGCATCAAATTATTGTTCAATACCAAGCATGCTTCGTATATTTGAATCCAGAATAAATGACTATGAAAAATATTTTGTGGCTTACCTTAATCTTACTACCATTTTGGAATATAATGGGGCAGGATGTCATCATCTCCGACCCAATTCCCATCCAAAGTGATTTTCACCTCGGTCTTATAGGGGATATACATGGACAACCGTTGGTATTCCGTTGGAAAGAACACGACTACCGGGTCATTGGTTTCAACACAAACCTCCAACAGCAATTTGAAACAAAGTTGGAACTGGAAAAAAGACTTCCCAATGTGCTATTTGTAGAAGCGGGGAAAAATGATTTTTCTGTTATTTATTACAATCGCCTAAAAGGACATCTTTACCTTCGGGCGAATAAATACGATGTAAACGCTAAGCTGCTGGATACCACCTTGATCGCAGACATGGGAAAGGTATTCTTCAGTCCGAACTTCAAAGCAGCCGAATCAAAAGATAAGAACATCTTGCTATTACACTACCTCCAAAACGATGAGGTAGTTAATGCTTTTTGTTACCAACTTGACAGTATGAAACTGCTTTGGAAAAAGAAATTCAAACCGGAAAATTACTTTCGGGAACAGTCCTATTTCCAAATGCAGGTCTCGAATAAAGGAGAGATGTTCATGATACTTAAAAGGAATAATTTGAACACCAAGCGCCGCCCGCATAAATATACCATTTTGAACTATTCAGCCGGTATGAGTGAAGTGCAGAGTACTGATATTTTCATGCAAAATCATACAACCTACGATGCTATTTTTGAATACGACAACTTAAATGAGCAGTTGGTGGCAGGCGGATTTTACTCCAGCAGAAGCGGTAGCCGTGTCAAAGGATGGTTTTATCTGCGATGGTCACCGGATTTAGGAACAGAGGCTCTTTTAAAATTCCATGACTTCGACCCGCAACTCATCGCCGACTTTATGAATTATCGAAAAATAAAAAAGAATGGCAGCATAACTGATATTGATATCAGAGAATCCGTTCTGAGAAGGGATGGAGGCTTACTACTCATTGCGGAAAAAGTGCGCATCTATAACCAGCACAGCATTAATCAAATGCGGCGTTATAGCCGTTTCAGTTATCCTACAGCGCCGAGTGTCGATTATTATTTCGAGGAGGTTTTGCTTCTTTCAATCCACCCTGATGGCAGATTGCATTGGAGTAATGTACTCAGAAAAAAACAAATATCGCACAGTGACGGAGGAATGGGCTCATCTTATTTTTTAGTCAAGACCAAGCAAAAACTACACTTTGTTTACAATCAGGATATCGAGCGCAATACACTAATAAAAGAATATGTAGTAAGTGGAGATGGCTCCTTTATTGAGCACAACATTTTAAGTACCGAAGGATTGAAATCCTTATTCCGATTTCAGGATGCTTTGCAGGTAAGTAGTAATAGTATTTTGGTCTTTAGTCATTGGCGAAACAGATTAAGGTTGGCGAAGTTTAAGTTTTGAGTTATCTTTGTGTCAAAACAACAGCCTGTGAGACGACATATTCCGAATATTATTACGCTTGTCAATTTATTTTGTGGTCTTCTTGCGATTATCTCCCTGTTATTCGGATTGTTCAATCAAGTAATTTTATTAATTTTTCTGGCGGGATTAGCCGACTTTCTCGATGGAATGGTCGCCCGGTTACTGAAAGTAAATTCTCCCATTGGTAAGGAATTAGATTCGTTGGCAGATATGGTTTCTTTCGGCGTCGTACCGGGGATGATTCTTTTCACCTTATTGAATAGAGGTGTTCCCATGCCGCTGTGGAGCGAATTCCCATGGATGGCAACTCCGGCGTTTTTAATCACATTATTTTCGGCTCTTCGTCTTGCAAAATTCAATCTTGATGCCCGGCAAACTGAGAATTTCATCGGATTGGCGACACCGGCAGCCACTCTGTTTGTCGTCGGCTTACTACTCGTATTCCAATATGATTCTTATGGTTGGAAAGCCTTTGTACTCAACCCTGTATTTTTGTATGTCGTAACCATCGGTTTGAGTTTGCTCCTGACGGCGGAGATACCCATGTTCAGTCTGAAAATCAAATCATTCAAATGGAAGGGCAACCAAAAAAGGTTTGTTTTTGCCATTGCTTCCGTCTTGTTGCTTTTCGTATTCAAAGAGGCTGCCATTAGCATGATTATTTTTCTTTATATTATGATGAATCTAATAAAATAAAATATGCTCTACATCGTACCGACACCTATTGGCAACTTAGAAGATATGACGCTTCGCGCCATTCGGATACTAAAAGAAGTGGATATTGTCTTTGCCGAAGACACACGAGTGACGGGCAAATTATTCAAACACTTTGAGATTGAGACGCCATTGAGTTCGTTTCATTCACACAATGAGCATCAGAAAACACAGGCGGTCATCCAACAAATTAAAGATGGGAAAACTGTTGCGCTGGTATCCGACGCCGGTACCCCAGGCATTTCTGATCCCGGCTTTCTACTGACGAGAGCAGCTCAGGAGGAAGGAATCAAGGTCTCTTGCCTTCCCGGCGCGACGGCTCTGATACCAGCCTTAGTCAATTCGGGCATTCCCTGCGATCGCTTCCACTTTGAGGGTTTTCTTCCACATAAGAAAGGCAGGCAAACCCGGCTAAAATACCTAGCTACACTACCACACACCTTTGCTTTATACGAATCCCCGTTCCGGCTGGTCAAATGCCTCAAACAACTGGCTGAATACTGTGGAGAAGAAAGAAAGGCGTGCGTCTGTCGCGAATTATCAAAAATATACGAAGAAGCAGTCACCGGTACCCTTGCGGAACTAATCACCCATTATGAAGCAGGCAGGGTAAAGGGAGAAATCGTAATGGTGGTGGAAGGACAATCTTGACGGAAAATAGTCCGTCAAAGTAACTACTCCATCACCCAATCCGTGCCATCCTTACTATCCTTCAATTGAATATTCAGGGCTGCAAGAGCATCCCGAATTTGATCAGAGGTTGCCCAATCTTTGTTTTGACGCGCCTGCTGACGGATGTCAATCAACAATTGCATGACACCGTTCATTTTGTCATTAGACTCGCAATCCGCCTCCTCTTGCAAGCCAAAAATATCGAAGATGAAGTCGTGCATGACCGTTTGCAAGCGTTGGAGCGTCGCCTCGGATACCTTATTAATATCGAGGTGCCCATCCTTCAACGCATTGATTTTATTTGTCAGTTCAAAAAGGCGCGCCATTGCTTTGGGCGTATTGAAGTCGTCGTCCATTTCTACAAAAGCAGCCTCAATTAATGAAAGTATTTCCGCTCCGACATCACCATCGGTTGCGTCCTTTTTCGGTGCTAACTTCTCAAGAGTTTTGTAACCTTCCATGAGTCTTCGATAGCCCTTTTCGGCAGCCTGAAGCGCCTCATCTGTCAGGTCCATCGTACTTCGATAATGGGATTGCAACATAAAAAACCGAACAACTGTCGGACTATACCCCTTACTGACGTGCACACTATCCCCGGAAAATAGCTCCTGAGGCGTAATCGTATTACCATCGCTTTTGGACATCTTTCGACCATTCATCAGCAACATATTAGTATGCATCCAGTAATTTGCAGGGGCATGACCACAGGCACCGACGTTTTGAGCTATTTCATTTTCGTGGTGTGGAAATTTGAGGTCATTCCCACCACCGTGAATATCAAAAGTCTCACCAAGGTATTTAGTACTCATTACCGAGCACTCCAAATGCCAGCCGGGAAACCCCTCTGACCAGGGCGATTGCCACTTCATCAAATGCTCGGGAGCAGCTTTCATCCAGATGGCAAAGTCAGCGGGATGCCGCTTTTCATCCTGATTTTTCAAATCATCACGCGTCATTGCCAGTAATTCATCTACTTTCCGACCGGATAATTCGCCATAGATTCCCTTTTCCTTGATAAACTTTTGGGTATCAAAATAAACAGCTCCGTTTACCTCGTAAGCGAAGCCATTATCCAAAATGTCCCGAACCATCTCAATCTGTTCCAAAATATGTTGCGTAGCCCGTGGTTCAATACTGGGAGACAATACGTTTAGTTTGCTCATAATCGCGTGAAAACCATTGGTGTATTTTTGGACGATCTCCATTGGCTCCAGCTTTTCCAGCCTGGCCTTTTTTGAAATTTTATCCTCGCCGGTATCCGCATCATCAACAAGGTGCCCTACATCGGTGATGTTACGCACATACCGAACTTTGTAGCCAATGTACTGCAAGTATCGAAATATGGTATCAAACCCGATAAAAGTCCGGCAGTTGCCGAGATGTACATCGCTATATACGGTGGGCCCGCAAGCGTACATTCCGACGTGTCCTTCCTCTATTGGCTTAAAGATTTCTTTTTTTCTCGTCAGACTGTTATAGATGGTTAGCTGTCTGTCCATTTTCCTGTTTTTTCTTTTAAAAGAAATGCGAAGTTATGACATCTTTGGGAAGAATGCCCGCTACGAGAAAAAAAAATGAATCCAATGACTAGTTTTTGATGATTTTTTTTGTCAAAATCGCCCCTTTGTCGTTTTTCAGCATTAACCAGTACATACCTGCCGGGTATTTCTGAACGCTAATCCGGTAAGTTATTTCACCGGCGACGAGTCTTATTTTCTCTTTTTCGAGGACGTTCCCTGATACATCAGTGATAGTTAGTGTGGCAAATTGTTCTTGACTGGAATTGACGACCAAATTCAATACTTCGTCTGTTGGATTTGGAAAAACTAGGGTTTCTACTGACCATGAAGCAGGCTTAACGGCATTGATTAATTCGTTTATACTCAAAGTCTCTGCTGCCGCATTGTCGTTGTCGTTGTCGTTATCCAAATTGGAAACAACCCCCGCGGCGTAGATGGTCAAAGCTCCCGTCCCTGCCTCAGGCGCTGTCCAATCTACCTCAAACGTAGGAGAAGTCGATGGTGTACTGTGTTCAAAATAAGATCGAGTGCTAATAGGTGCGACCCGCGTTCCTGTAGGTGGTGCACCAAAGGCTCCTACATTACTATTATCAGCATCCGCTAAAATAACGGATTGTACACCAAAAGCACTTGGCGAGCCCGTTGTTGTACTAAGAGTATATCTCAGTTGATAAGTTTTATTGGGCTCGTAGGAAGTGACGGGATTGCCACCGTCCAGCAGGGACACTTCCAAACTTGGAGTGAAAACGCCGTTCTTATGGCAGGTAGCACAGGTAGGTCCGCTAGAAACTGCGAAAGGACTACCGGTGCGGTCTTGCATACGTACCCCATTATTGCCGATGCCTCCCGCCGGTCCGTCCGAGAAAGCGATAAATAAATAAACAGATAATAAAAGTGTAAAAGTGTAAATTTTTGATAATTGCATTGTTCGATTATTTTTACTGAGCTGCTAAGGTAACTCTTTAGACATATATTGCCCTGCTTCGGATTAATGCAATCGAATATTATTTTTCGTTTTGTCGGTCATCATACATATATCCCAACGCTGGATATTTTCCTTTTACCCCCCCAAAGTACCTCCCGATGAACGCAACTTCTTCTTCAACTGTGTCGGCAACATGGTGTGGTGTGGAGAAATGTATTTCTTTATTCCCATAATCAAATTTACACAATATAAGAGGTACGTTGGCTCCTTTTGCAATATAATAAAAACCCGTTTTTAGTTTTTCGACCCGCTTACGGGTACCTTCGGGAGTGATGGTAATCTTAAACTCCTCCTTGGTGTTAAAAATATCAATGACGGCATCCACAAAGTTGTTATGCTTTGAGCGATTGACCGGATACCCCCCAAGTGCTCTCATAATAAATCCCATAGGACCTTTAAAGAGTGAGTCCTTTGCTATGAATTTTATATCCTGACCAATTGCCTTTCGCGCAAGCAAGCCTTTCGGAAAATCCCAATTGGAAGTATGTGGCATGACAACAACGATATACTTCTTTGGAAAATCCATTGTCTCCGTGGTAACTTTCCATCCAAATAATCGCATAATAAATCGACTTAACTGCTGCACCATGATTGTCTATTTTTGCTCTGCCTTAAAGATAGAAAACGAAATTTCCTTTATACCGGAAATACTTTTTTTTCGCATAAATTGCTCGATGACAATCCGATAATCTCCTGCTTCCTTAAATCGAATATGTTGTTGGGTCGGGATGACTAACAGGCAATCGTTCTTACCGCAATCTCCATACCAATTACCATCCTTCTGTGCCAACTCCATAGAAACCACATCCTCCACTTGCTCTCCTGACGGAAAGTAGGTAGTGATTCTTACGTATAAATTTTGAAAAGCATAATCCTTTGAGTGCCTGATGCCTAAATCCAAATCGTAGGGGATATCCGTATCTTGAATATTAAAGGAAAAGTCCAGGCTATCGCTATACGTCCACTCCGCATCTTTCAGCGGATAACTTTTTTGGTAGATTGCTCTTTTCTCACAGGATGAAAAAAGTAGTAGAAAAAAAAGAAGGGAAGAAATAATAAGTTTGTTCATTAATTATTGTTTTGTAACCAATTTCGTACAGTAATCTTGCTTTTTGGCACTTCGTACAGATGTGCATTTATCACAACGTAAGCGATACGTTCTTTGTTTTTCAAATACAGCCCCGGATTTTTCCCAATCAGAAGTTGATAATCTCCCGGTTTATCACCCCTCATTAACGCAAAGGGCAGCTTTTGATGAATGTATTTTTTATAAACTTTATCCGAAACCATTAAATCCGTTATTCCTTCTTTCCATAGATTGGTGACGTTGAGGTTCAAAAATTGCTCTTCGGTCTTGATTGATTTTGGAGCGGGTTTTCCTTTGAAACAATAGAGTCCTCTTGCATCCAATTCCTCATAACCATAATAAGTAGATAAGTCGCCAATATCGGCAATCGAACCCTCTAGATAAAAGTTTTTACAAGCAGAGGAAAGGTGCTTTTCTTTTAGCCGAAAAGCGATATCGCTTATAACCCAATCTTTTCCTTTGGGAATAAATACCTGACGAATCAATAAATCGTGGAAAGCATTTCCTCTGTTAAAGGGCAGAGACTCATATTTTGTGACTGTTGTATTTTCATATACCCGGTTGGCGATTGCCTCAAAAGCGGTCAGTAAAGTAACAAAATTCAATTGCCGGATGCGCTGTTTTTCCCTATCGCCTTTTTCGCCACCCGACTCGATGAGAATCGTATTTGTTCCCCACTTTTGTATATTATCTCCGAATGCTCTCGGTTCGAAGTCATCGTTGTATTTAGCAATCTGTCCGGGTATGAATTGCTCTAGGGCATTGGATAAAATACCTATGAGTTTCATAGCATTGGCTCTGCCTTCATTAATGTCCTTTTCGTAATTAAAAGCAGGTGCTAGAAAAGAAATCGTCGCCAACTTGCCGGTATGCCCGGCGGAATAATACCGGCTTTGATCGTGCAAATTAAAACCCCACTCAGGTGAAAGCTCATGCTGGGTCGACTTTAGCAAATAAGCCTCAGGCATTTGGACACGTGCAGCATCCCTATTGAGGTCAAAATCCATCGCATTTCGCCGCTGAAATTTTTCAGCACCATCGGGGTTGAGCATTGGGATAAATACGAGCGTTAGTCGTTTCTTTATCCTTTTGCGGAAGGCATCAAATTTATCTGATGTGGAAAAGAAATTCAAGATATCCATGATTGCCATGGTGGCGGTAGGTTCGTCGCCGTGCATTTGTGACCATAGTAAAACCTTAACGGGACCATTTCCGATGGTGACTTTATAAATATCCCTCCCCTCTACCGACTGACCGGCTTTCTGAATGTCTAATGTGCCTTCTTTCTTTTGTAAAAATGCAACGAGGTCGCTGTGCTTAAACCGGCGGTTAATAACGCTTGGCTCCTTATATTCTAAATAGTGATTAAAGAGCTGCCGTCCCGATTTTTGTCCGGAAACACATCCGAAAAGAAGGGTTGTCAGCAGGAATGGGAGAAGAAATCGTTCCATAAACTACGGTTATTGATTATCAGTAAATATTTACCATGAAGGGAAGAGTAACACCGAACAAGGAACGTAAAGAATATCGAACAAGGAACACCCCTATTTGCTTACGTAACCCATACCCATACGGGCGGGTATTGGCGCGGGCGCGTACCGGTGCGGGCAAGCTGATTTAAGATTTCAGATTTACTAAATCATTTTTGTAAATCAAAAATCGTTAATCCTTGTTCGGTGTTCGATATTCAAATCTTTAATCTACTTAAGCATCCACATTAGCATACTTGGCATTTGCCTCAATAAAGGCACGCCTTGGTGGCACTTCGTCCCCCATTAGCATTGAGAACACCCTATCTGCTTCGACGGCATCGTCAATGGTTACCTGCCTAAGGATACGGGTATCGGGGTCCATGGTCGTTTCCCATAGCTGGGTGGCATTCATCTCTCCCAAGCCCTTGTATCGTTGCACCTTTACGGAAGTATCATTTTCGCCTTTTGAATATGCTGCAACAGCAGCCTGACGTTCTTCCTCATCCCAACAATATCTAAACTGCTTTCCTTTCTTCACCAAATAAAGAGGAGGAGCTGCAATATAAATATATCCTTCCTCAATCAGCCTCTTCATGTAGCGGAAGAAAAAGGTAAGAATTAATGTCACAATATGACTACCATCGACATCGGCATCACACATAATAATAATCTTATGGTACCGAAGCTTCGAAATATTCAATTCTCTAACACCAAGGTCATTCTCTTCGATTCTTACGCCGAGAGCGGTAAACATATTTTTAATTTCCTCATTTTCGTATATCTTATGTTCTAATGCTTTTTCCACATTGAGGATTTTACCTCTGAGGGGCAAAATAGCTTGAAAAGTTCTATCTCGTCCCTGTTTCGCTGTTCCACCGGCGGAGTCTCCCTCAACCAAGTAGATTTCAGATTCATCCGGATTTTTGGAGGAGCAATCTGACAGTTTACCGGGCAGCCCGCTTCCCGTCAGCACATTTTTGCGTTGTACCATTTCACGAGCCTTTCTAGCTGCGTGTCGGGCAGTTGCTGCCAAAATCACCTTATTGATAATTTTCTTTGCCTGATCGGGATTTTCCTCGAGATAATGACCGATAATTTCTCCAACGGTACGGGATACAATACCTGTCACTTCAGAATTACCCAACTCCCCTTTTGTTTGCCCTTTGAATTGTGGCTCCGGAACTTTAACTGACACGACTGCGGTCAGACCTTCGCGAAAGTCTTCCCCGGAGATTTTAAACTTCAATTTTTTAAAAAAACCATTCTCCTCTCCATATTTGGTAAACAACCTATTGACCGCACGCCGAAATCCACTAACGTGTGTTCCTCCATCCCGAGTGTTGATATTATTGACAAAAGAATAGATGTTCTCTGAATAAGAAGTATTATATTGCATGGCTACTTCTACCTCTACATTATCCTCCTTCCCCGTTACGTGAATGGGTTCGTCAATAAGTGGTTGGCGGGCTTCATCGAGATACCTCACATACTCTTTCAGTCCACCCTCAGAGTAATACGCTTCTGACACGAACTCACCGTTTTCGTCTTTAACCCGCTCGTCTGTTAATTTCAGGTGAAGTCCTTTATCTAGATAGGAAAGCTCTTTCAGGCGGGTAGCCAGAATATCAAATTTATACTCAAGCGTTTCAAAAATCTCGGGGTCCGGTTTAAAAGTAATGGTGGTACCCGTTCTATCTGTCTCCCCGACAACCTCCACGGGAGTTTGTGGTATCCCTTTTGAATATTTTTGAATGTATACCTTTCCCTCTCGCTCGACTTTTGCCTCTAGTTCAATTGACAAAGCATTCACACAGGATACACCGACACCGTGAAGACCTCCGGAAACCTTATAAGTATCTTTATCAAATTTTCCACCTGCATGCAAAACGGTCATAACGACCTCTAGAGCCGACTTTTGTAATTTCTCATGCATTCCGACCGGAATACCTCGCCCGTTATCTCTCACGCGGATGGAATTGTCAGGCAAAATGGAAACTTCAATGTGGGTACAATACCCTGCCATGTGCTCATCAATTGAGTTATCCACTACTTCCCAAACCAGATGGTGCAATCCTTTAAAATCCGTACTACCAATGTACATCCCCGGGCGTTTACGCACGGCTTCCAAACCTTCCAACGCAGTGATATTACTTGCATCATATCCCCCGTTCCCGGGCTTCAACTGTTCTTTTTCTTCATTTTTACTCATCCTGCAAAGATACGATTATTTTTGGATTTAAATAACCATTTGTTCCACTTTTTATATATGAGAAAGCGTAGGAAGTTATTATTACTGACAGGCACTCTTCTTTCACCTGCCAAACTATCCCCAATTCTGCCATTTTGGCAAAAACTAAACTATGGCAAAGTAATTGCGGTATCATTTCCTTGGTTATGGTGTGTAAAACAAACACCTAATAAAAGTAGGAAAAGAACTAGAAAGATACTATAAAAAAAGAAAAAAATGGCAAAGAGAAGGAAGAAGAAAGAAAAGAAAGAAGAAGAATTAAAAAATAAAGAGCACAACGTAAATCAGGAGGATTTAGAACAAGCTGAGGGAGCCGAGGAAAAGACACCGGATATGGCAGGCGACAATTGTGAGGAAAAGATAGCAGAACTTCAGGATAAATATTTGCGCCTCTACTCAGATTTTGAAAACTATAAGAAGCGATCAATTAAGGACCGTTTGGAAACGCTTTCGATGGCAAGCAAAGACTTACTAAAGGCACTTTTACCCGTATTAGATGACTTCGACAGAGCTCGTGCAAATGCCGAGAGTGAAGACTCATTCGAACAAGGCGTTGGTCTAATATACAACAAACTCTATCGCACTTTAGAACAACAGGGATTAAAACCCATGGAAACGACAGGTAAGCCTTTTGACCCTGAGCTTCACGAAGCAATTTCCAAATTGCCTGCTCCCTCTGAAGATATGAAGGGGCAAATACTGGATACTGTGGAAAAGGGATACTTTTTAAAAGATAAAATATTGAGATACGCAAAAGTTGTCGTAGCTGAATAACAAATCAATTAGAATCCTCCTTTGCAACTTAACAAGATTGAATATCTATGCAGAAAAGAGATTATTACGAAGTACTAGGCGTGTCGAAGAACAGCACCAAGCTGGAAATAAAAAAGGCCTATCGCAAATTGGCTATAAAATATCATCCGGATAAAAACCCGGGAGATAAAAAGGCAGAAGAAAAATTCAAGGAAGCAGCTGAAGCTTATGACGTGTTGGGAGATGATGAAAAGCGTGCCAAATACGACCAATTTGGACACAGCGCGTTTGCCGGGCCAAGCGGCGGAGGTGGATTTCAGGGCGGTATGACAATGGAAGATATCCTCCGGAATTTTGGAGATATTTTTGGAGGCGGAGGAAGCCCCTTTGATGACATTTTTGGTGGAGGACGTAGCCGGGGGCAACGAAGTAGGGGAACACGCGGACAAAACTTACGGATAAAGGTCGCGCTAACGCTAGAAGAAATTGCTACCGGCGTAAGTAAAAAGATAAAGGTCAAAAAGTATGTTAAGTGCGATACCTGCGGTGGCTCCGGAGCGAAGGACAGCAGCTCTATCAAGACCTGCTCAACCTGCCATGGGGCAGGCTCCGTCCGTCAAATTCGAAGCACCATGCTCGGGCAAATGCAAACAGTCGTTACCTGCCCGAAATGCCATGGTACGGGATCAGAAATGACAGAAAAATGCCCAAGTTGTAGAGGTGAAGGTATTACTTATGGTGCAGAAACGGTTGAGTTTGAACTGCCTGCCGGACTAAACGAGATGATGCAATTTTCGCTGCGCGGAAAGGGCAATGCCGGGCGAAACGGGGGTCCCGCCGGTGATTTGATTATCGAAATAGAAGAGAAACCACATGACTTCTTGGTCAGGGATGGCAATAATTTAATCTATAATCTCACATTAAACTTTGCGGATGCTGCTTTAGGCACTTCGGTCGAAGTACCATCCATTGGAGGAAAAGTCAAAATTAAAATACCGGCAGGCACACAGCCAGGTAAAATTTTCCGACTAAAAGACAAAGGGTTGCCAATCGTGAATAGCTATGGGAAGGGGGACCAACTCATTTATGTAAATATTTGGGTTCCCAAGACGCTCTCAAATGAGGAAAAGAGTCTGATGGAAAAGCTCAAAAACAGCAGCAACTTCGAGCCGAAGCAAGAGAAAAAGGATAAAGGTTTTTTTGAAAAAATGAGGGAATACTTCCACCGCTAATGCCGGATTTGAAAAAAAACACCTTTTTTACTTCTAATTTACTATCGTGGTTTGATAGGACGGCTCCCCGTTATTTACCCTGGAAGGAGGATCAAAATCCATATTTTATATGGCTCTCCGAAATCATTTTACAGCAAACCCGCGTTGAGCAAGGAATGCCCTACTTCCTAAATTTCAGAGCAACCTTCCCAACCGTAAAAGATTTGGCAGAAGCCCCTTTGGATGAAATTTTGAAGATGTGGCAAGGATTGGGCTATTATACTCGGGCAAGGAATCTGCACCAATCGGCACAAATGATTGTACGCGACTTCGATGGACATTTTCCGGTAAATTACGAAGACATATTGAGCCTGAAAGGTATTGGACCTTATACAGCTGCTGCCATCTGCTCTTTTGCCTACAACCTTCCTTATGCTGTTGTTGACGGGAATGTATTTCGGGTATTATCCCGTTTTTTTGGTGTAAAAACAGCAATTGACTCAAGCGCAGGGAAAAAAGAATTTAACGCCCTCGCACAATTACTCATTTCGCCCAAACGACCAGGTGATTACAATCAGGCTATCATGGATTTTGGCGCAACCCTTTGCACACACAACAATCCGCAATGTAATAATTGCCCGATAAGATCTCAGTGCTTCGCCCATATAAAGAGTATGGTCACTCAACTTCCCATAAAGGAGAAAAAAATTAAACGGAAACATCGTTTTTTTCAGTACTTGGTGCTGGAAGCGAAAGGAAAGGTCTATTTGGAGAAAAGAGTAAAAAAAGATATTTGGCACGGGTTGTACCAGTTCCCCATGATTGAGACTAGGAAGGATTTCCTTGCCCCAGGTTTCCTCAAAGGAAAGAGTCAATGGGAGATAGTCAGCCGCGCTGAACTCATT
>JALVDO010000104.1 GCA_027008975.1 Saprospiraceae bacterium
TATGTTTCTTTTGATGTGAGAATTGAGCCGGGTGCGACCTATGATGGAGAAGCTACGGATTCTGTAGCGTTCTTGGTCTCTCCTTGGGGTCCGAATGCCGATGGTAACCTGATGCGTGAATTCCTTGCCATTCGCATGGATATTCCGGCTGATGGAGCATGGCATACCGTTCGTTATAATATCTCGGATCATTTTGGATTGCCGGATTGGGATGGTACCATTCTGGAGAATGACTATTCCGAGACTCAGGCTATTTTAGTAGAAAATGTTGTCTGGCCGGGTACTTATGCTTTCACCATGCAGTTGGATAACTTCAAGGTAGGAGATGCAGCTGCTCCTCCAACGGTTGTTACCAGCTACCATGAGGACTTTTCTGAGCCGGTCGATATGGCTTTGTGGCGACCAAATGCGATTACGCATGACGATGGCACACCTGCTTTCGATGTGACGCAGGATGGTGGTGTATTGAATGAGGTGGTTAATCAGGTGAATTTCTACGACGGACAGTTTTATAACTTCACAGCTAATGAGAATATCATTATTGACATCACGGAGAACCCCTATGTTTCTTTTGATGTAAAAATTGAGCCGGGTGCGACCTATGATGGAGAAGCTACGGATTCTGTAGCGTTCTTGGTTTCTCCTTGGGGCCCGAATGCCGATGGTAATCTGATGCGTGAATTCCTTGCTATTCGCATGGACGTGCCCGCTGATGGCGAGTGGCACACCATTCAATATGATATTTCTCAAAACTTTGGATTGCCGGATTGGGATGGCACTATTTTGGAAAATGATTATTCGGAGATTCAGGCTATTTTGGTAGAGAATGTGGTATGGCCGGGTACTTATGCTTTCACTATGCAGTTTGATGACTTCAAGGTGGGAGATGCTGCTGTACCACCAACGGTAGTAACGACTTATTTTGAAGACTTTGAGGAGCCTGTCAGCATGGACTTGTGGCGACCAAATGCGATTGCACATGATGATGGTACTCCTGCATTTGATGTGACACAAGATGGTGGCGTATTGAATGAGGTGGTTAATCAGGTGAATTTCTACGACGGGCAGTTTTTTAATTTTACTGAGAATGAGAATATCATCATAGATATTACGGATAATCCATTTATAGCATTTGATGTAAAAATCGAACCGGGAGCTACTTACGGTGGAGAAGAGGTCGATTCTGTCGCATTCCTCGTGTCTCCATGGGGACCAAATCCTGACCGAGCTATGATGCGAGAGTTCCTCGCTATCCGAATGGATGTGCCGGATGATGGCGAGTGGCACACTCTCCGTTATGACATCTCTCAGAACGAGGGATTACCGGATTGGGACGGAACAATTCTCGAAAATGACTACTCCGAGATACGTGCGGTATTGGTAGAGAATGTTGTATGGCCTGATACTTACACCTTCACTATGCAGTTTGATAACTTTAGAATGGGAGAAGCCGCTGTTGGTACTTATGATATTGATAGTCGCCCATTCTTCAAGGTGTATCCAAATCCGTTGTCCGATAAGCTGATTATAGAATCTGAGGAGGCGATTGAAACAGTGACTATCTATAATGCGCAAGGTAGATTTGTGACAACTTATGATGTACACTCATCGCAATTCGCTACACTTGATTTGTCGAAACTAACACCTGGCTTATATCTAATGGAAGCCAGAAGCGCAGATAAAGTAAGTACTCGAAAAATTTTGAAGCAATAGGATAGCCCGTTGTTTTAAATCAAAAATTATGTTTTTATGAGAGAGTCGGTGTTTCCGGCTCTCTTTTTTAATTTGTGATTGCTACTCGGAGCGACTACGGAGCGTCGCGAGTAGGTTCTTTGTTCCGATCATTGAGCCCGAAGGGATTGGAGGGGCTGTTTGCTTAAAAGACTAAATCGGCAGATGCTGACAGGTGCAACCTCGTCAGTAGTGAAAAGGCTAAAGTGAAAAGGCTAAAGTGTTTGGTGTTTCTTGTTCGGATCGCTCCCAAGTTGACACCTTCTCGTCTTCGCCTCTTTACAAGGCTTCGACTTTGAAGTTGTCACCTTGTCGCTCATCTCTCATAACTCACCGCTTTTTTATTCTAATTCTCATTCTAATTCTCATTTTTTATCATGTGTATTGTTAAACTTTACCCACAAAAAGCCGTCTTATTGTAAAATCGTATGCCAAAACGCACATCCTACCTTAAAAAGGTGTAATTTTGCAGATAGAAAATATGTAATTATGGAAATCTTATTATTATTTAATTTCCTTGGGCCGGAAATGATTGTTGTATTCTTTGCCATCTTGTTGTTATTTGGCGGGAAGAAGATTCCGGAGTTGATGCGCGGATTGGGGAAAGGGATAAAGGAGTTTAACGATGCCCGTTCGAGTATCGAGACGGAATTAAAAGAGGGGATACGAGACGCTGAGCGAAAAAAAATTGAAGAAAAAAAGGCGGAAGAGTAGGTTTTTATCCATTCTTCCAACCTTTTTTCTCCTGCTCAATATGAGAGAGGGAGACCTGTACGCCATACTTAGACTGAATGTGTTTGGCGACCTGATCGGCGGCATAGACTGATCGGTGCTGTCCGCCTGTACACCCAAAATTTATCATCAGGTTACTAAAACTCCTGTCGATGTAGTCCTCAATGGAGTTGTCGATTATTTTATAAATATTATTCAGGAAGTCGGGCATGTTGCTGTGCTGTTTGAGGAAGTTTATGACCGGCTCATCGCGCCCTGTCAGTTTTTTGTAGGGTTCATATCTGCCCGGATTGTGAATAGCCCGGCAGTCAAAAACAAATCCACCCCCATTACCACTCGTATCTTCAGGTATTCCTGTTTTTTTGTAAGAAAAACTATTGATGGTGACTTTCAGTAGGCTTGCTGCTGCTTTGATTTTATCAAAAGGTTCGAAAGATTTACAGGTGGCAGCACTGATTAACACCCGTTTTAACTCTTCGAGATCATCCAATATGTCTGTCCTATCCAATACCCATTTTATATTGCGCAAAGCAAAGGGAATGCTGGAAATGAAATGCTCCTTTCCCTGATATAAGCCCCTAAATCCATAAGCACCCAGCACCTGAATGCTTCGCATAATGATGTAGCCGTAATAATACCGGATAAACTCCGTTCGGTCAACCTCAATAAGTGTCTCCAAAACGGATAGATAATGCTCAAGAAGCTCTTCTCTGAGTTCAAAAGGGATATTGGCTTTTGCCTGAAAGAGGAGGGAAGCGAGGTCGTATTGCAGTGCCCCCTTTCTACCCCCCTGATAGTCGATGAAGTATGGCTCGCTGTTTTTAATCATGATATTCCTCGTTTGGAAATCCCTAATTAAGAAAAAATCGGTACGTGTTTCCCCAAGAAAATCAAAAAACAGGTTAATATCCTCTTCTAACTGCTGCTCGTCAAATGGTATATTGGCAGTCTTTAAAAAGTAATACTTAAAGGTGTTAAAGTCCCAAAGCATGGATTGCTTATCGAAGGATGCCCGTGGGTAGCATTTGGAATAATCGATTCCCGCTCCTCCTTTTACCTGAAAATAAGCCAGTTGTTTGACGACTTTTTTGTAAATGTTCAGGAGATAATCCGGGAAGCCCTCTCCTTTCTGCAACAAAAAGCTATAAAGTGTTGTAAAGCCAAGGTCTTCCTGCAAATAGACCTTTTGCTCCAAGTTTTCGGTATAGATTTCAGGTACGGGAAGCCCTTCGCTCCTGAAGTGTTTTGAGAAAGAAATAAAAGCCTCATTCTCCTTGTCGTTGTGGTTAAAAGCCCCTACAGCAGTGTGATTCTCACTCTGAAGGCGGTAGTAAATACGCGCCGAAGCTGAAGGAGCCAAAGGCAATACAAGTCCGGGGTATTCCCCGCACCATTCGTAAAATAATTCACTCAAGAGACCTTCCAGTTTTTGTGGACTTATCTGCATTTTTTTATTTTTTAGCTACTCTAAGTTTTGTTGCCGAATAATTTGTTTTTTGCCCTTTTTGAGCGAATTAACGAATAACTGTCAACTTTTTTCAATTATTCTTATTATTTGCTCTTTTTTAACATTTTGCGGTTCATTCTGGATTGCCGGAATTGCAGCAATATTGTCTTTTGTATCCTATAAGTTGGGGGTGAAATCTATTGTTTTATTTCATCCAAATCTTTGATCCTTCCGAGCAATTTGTACAGATGTCAATTTGGTTGCGCCCTCTTAATAATTGCGTGCGAAATTGTCGGTAGGACTCCTCTTGCCATATTTCACGGAGGCTATTTTGAGATAATTGTCCCATTTGGTATTGGGCATCTTTGTCAAAGCAGCATGGTACTACAGCTCCATCCCAGGTGATGACACAGGAGTGCCAGAGTTTCCAACAATGATTACTCATTTTGTTTTTTAGGCGATATTCTCCGTGTTTAGTTTGAGTATAACGGGAGTACTTTTTGTTTTTGGGGAGTAAGGGGTGGCCGTTTTTATAGTCATATACCTGAATGGTTTTCAACTTGACTTCGTCAATGCCAATATCTTTGGCGAGTTGATAAAGGTCGGCTATTTGATGCTCATTTTTGCTTGTCACTAAAAATTGAAAAATCACGTGTGGTTTAGAAGATTTCAATTCTCTTTTCCACTTGATAATGTTCCTTGCCCCTTTCAGTACTTGTTCCAACCGGCCTTCTTTTCGGTAATCTTCATAGGTCTCCTGTGTAGTGCCGTCAATGGATATGATAAGCCTGTCTAATCCGGATTTTATCGTTTTTTTAGCGTACTCGTCATTTATGAAGTGTCCATTAGTAGAAGTGATGGTATAAATGCCTTTTTGATGGGCATATGTGACCATTTCCAAGAAATTTGGATTGATGTACGGCTCTCCCTGAAAATAAAAAATCAAATAAATTAACTCCCGATGCAATTCATTAATTATTTGCTCGAACAAAGGT
>JALVDO010000105.1 GCA_027008975.1 Saprospiraceae bacterium
CTTTCCAAACCCGGCTTCCAACCTAGTGTCGGTAAAGTTTGAGATGGATGAGGATACGGAAATTTATCTACAGGTTTTGAATACAGAAGGACGGATTTTGTATTCAGACAACCTAAAAGCGAATACTGGGGTTAATTTATTTTCGGTGGATGTTACCTCACTACCATCCGGATTGTACTACCTTAAATTGGTTGCGAATGAATCTGCCATAACCAAGAAATTTGCCATAGCAAGATAAAGGACAATAATGCCACAATCACCTCCGATTGTGGCATTTCTTTTTCTCAAATTGAAACTTTTTTATCCTGATTTCGTAATACAACTGTTATCGGCAGCATTCAAAAAATGTTGCTTTTCTTTTGCACCCAGTTATTTTTTGAAATGAATAAGTACTCCTCGTCTTATTTTGGTAGAGCAGTTGATGCTGAACACGCTTCAAGTGAGGAAATAAAGGTAATAAGAGATAAAAGTAGATTTCCTCAGGACAAAGTATTACCTTTGCTCGAAAATAACACTTCAATGAATCGAGAAGATTTGTTAATTGGCATTGTTGATTCTTTTCCCGGAAAAAAAATCATTGCAGATCCGGAAGGGGAAATTCTTTGGTCAAAACTATCCATTGACGAGGATGAAGTGTGTCATTTCGATACGGACTTAATTCATAAGAACATTCAAGAGTTGTTCCCTGATTTTATTTACGAGGGTGTTTCGACCATTATCCAGGAGGCTTTTAAACAAAATAACCAACAATCCTTTGAGTACCCTATGATGGGGACTGACGGGAATCAGCACTTTTTTTTAATCAAGGTAAATCCCATTGGTGAAGACAAGGTTTTTATCAATATCCAAAATATTACAAGAAAAAAAATAGCAGAGGAAGAACTCATTTCTCAGGCGAAAGAGCTGGAGCAAAACCATCGACAACTTAAAAAAACTCAAGCCTCCAACGAGCAGTTGGAAAACTTTGCTTATATCGCTTCCCACGATTTGCGGGAGCCACTGAGGACGATTAACAATTTTGCAGATTTACTACATCGCAATTACAAGGATAAATTGGATGAAGATGGACAAACATATTTGCACTTTATTGTAGATCGCTCTCAGCAAATGAGTTACCTGATTGATGATTTGCTCACCTATTCCCGGGTAAACACCGAGAATCACAATATCGAGGATGTAAAATTTGATGAGTTGATTGATGATGTTCAATTAAGTCTGATGCAGGTAATCAACGAAAGTAAAGCTACCATAAAAAGGGAGAATTATTTGCCTCAACCGGGGATGTTCAAAGGCAACCCCGTCAAAATGAAACAGCTATTCCAAAATCTTATCGCGAATGCCATTAAATTCAGAAAAAAGGACATCCCGTGTGAGATTACAGTTCGGGCAAAAGATGCTGAGGGGGAATGGCGCTTTGATGTTATTGACAACGGCATCGGCATCCGAAAAGAGTTTCAACGACAGATATTTGTGCTGTTTAAAAAACTACACGCAACATCATCCTATCCCGGAACAGGCCTGGGGCTCGCAATTTGTAAGAAAATCATTGAACAACACAATGGTAACATTTGGGTAGATTCAGAACCGGATAAAGGGAGCACCTTCTCTTTTACCATTAAAAAAGACCTCAGCTCTTAGAGTGTAAAAACACACTGCGCCGTTTATTTCTGCAAGTTGTCAATCTCGCTTCTCAAGCGTTCATTTTCCTCCCTTAGGTTCTTCACTTGCTTTTGAAGAGACTTCACCTGTAGCTCACAAGTATTGTTATCCCTATCTGCTGAAGTATTGGTGGGAGCTTTTGATGTATTCGAGATTCCAATCAATTTTTTTGCATTCTCGATTCCATCTTCTCCCTTGATGTAGGACGCACCGATATATGCACCGGGAATGATGACAATCAGTGCTAAAAGGAATCTCGCAAATCCCGTCATTTTAAATTTTGCAGCCATAGATTTTTAAATTTTGTCTGTAAAGAAAGGATAATTTTGGGGCTCAAAGGAAAAAAATCTACAGAATTCGATTTTTTTGAGATAAAGTAATGGAAAGTTGGCTGAAACGAGCCTGTTTTTTAATAAATCCTTCTATTTTCGTCTTTGGAAAAATAATGCCAGAATTTAAAAATAATATGGAAGAGGAAAAGGACGTGCTTGACTTTATGAATCCCGGAATCGAGTTGGTTGTCGGGATAGTGGTGTTACTGGTCTTTAGTCTTTTGGGTACTGCCACAGCTTATGCTTATGCCAATTGGGCTTCCAATGGAATGGGTTTACAAGGAACTTTACACGATTTGGTTGAAAATAACACCCTAACCAATCGGGATATTGTTCGTTATAGTAATTTACTTGTCCACCTTTTTGCATTTACATTGGCATCAATTGTTGTCGCTTGGTTTGTCTCCAAGCGGCGATGGGTTAAATACCTGAAATTGAACCGAATTCCGCGGCTTCATTGGTTTGTTTTTGGAGTCACATTAATATTGGTTTCATTGCCGTTTATTTCTTTGTCTTATTGGATAAATATGCAGTTGCCGTTACCTGAGTGGGCAGTGAGAATTGAAGATGAGACCTCTGCAATGCTAGAGGCGATGCTGACGATGAATAGCCCGATGGAATTGGTAAGCAATCTACTAGTGATGGCAATGGTACCGGCAATTGGGGAGGAGTTGCTATTCAGGGGGATTATTTTACAGTATTTTGAAAAGCTATTAAAGCGTGAGCATTTGGCAGTGTGGATAACAGCTTTCATCTTTAGCGCTATTCATTTTCAATTCGAAGGATTCATACCGCGGTTTTTACTTGGAGCTATTTTGGGGTATTTGTTTGTGTGGTCAAGAAGTATTTGGGTGCCTATTGCAGCGCACTTTTTCTTTAATGGTAGCCAGGTTGCTGCCAAGTATTTTATGGATATTGAAATTGAGAAGGCAAACGAAATAAGTCCCAATTGGATTGCGGGGATTTCTTCATTGGTGTTAAGTGGCATTATTATCAATTATTTGTACAACAAAAGAAAGGAAGATGAAACGTCAAGGATTAAATAATTATTAAACTCACAAGGAAATGATTATTTAAGCGTTTGAGCTGTTAAGCTTGCCTCACGACTGAAAGCTTGCCTCCCGAAGGAAACGAGGGAGGGAGGGAGGTTGTTAAGCTCAATAGCTAAATAACTGAACAGCTTAACAGCTTATTAAAAAATAAACAGATGAAAGGGCTTAAGGAGCGCGTTATTTCGGCATTTGTATTTTTGGTGATTATTCTCATTGGAATATTCGGCGGAGCCTCCAATTTTGGTTTTTTGGTTATTTTAATCTCTGTATTTTTGTTGTGGGAGTTTTTTGGCATTATTATCTCAGAGGAGAGTCGCTCCAAATCCATCCACAAGGCACTTTGGACAATTGCGGCATTAATACCGGTAGCATGGGTTTTTTGGAAGGAATTCCAAGGGGAGGCATTTGATTTGTATGAGTTTGGTCCGATTGCCCTAATCTTGATTTACATACCGTTATTATTTGAATTATTTAGCCTCTCTTCTGCTCCATTTGACCACGTTGGGGGCTTGTTTCTCGGCTTTTTTTATATCACCGTACCCATGTGTTTACTGTTGGATATTGCCTATGTCCCCGCATATAGCCCATTTTTGATATTGGGCTTGTTGTTGATGACATGGTTGAATGATATTGGAGCTTATTTTGTTGGTTCTTCGATAGGCAAAACACCTCTCGCGCCAACCATCTCTCCCAAAAAAACATGGGAAGGCACCCTCGGAGGGTGGGCTACAACAATCTTGGGCGGCGCATTATATTTTCATTTTTTTATGGAAAAGCCTTGGGATTTAACCGTTGCAATATCGGTCATTGCAGCAGTATTTGGTACCCTTGGTGATTTGGTCGAATCCAAGCTCAAAAGAACTGCCGGCATCAAAGATACCGGGCGTGTAATGCCGGGTCATGGAGGTCTTTTAGACCGGTTCGACGCCTTTATCTTTTTTCTTCCCTTTATCTATTTGTATCTCCGTTTTATCGGAGGGTAAACCCTAATTGTCGTATTGGTGCAAATCGAGCTCCTCGATTAGTCTGATTAATTTATCGGCGTAAGTTTTATCTGTTGCATATCCGGCTTTCTTCAATCCTTTTGCCCAGTTTTTGTAATCTTTTTTGCCTAATTTAAAAAGTTTGGAATACCGCTTATTATTTTTCAGCAACAAGCTATGAGCTCGATAACTTTCCCACGTACTTGAAAAGATTCTGAAAAAATCTTTGTGGGAATCATCCGAGAAGTTGCTGCAATGCCCTTTCTTGCACTTACGGCTAAAACACTTAATTCCAAAGTGATTGTTGTTTCTCCTGGCAAGGGTGCTTTGCCCGATATTGCTCTCCAATAATCCCTGGGCTAAGGTGATGCTGGCTGGAATCCCAAATTTATTCATCTCGGTTTTGGCGATTTTAGCATATCGTTTTACATACTTTAGTTGCCTTTTCTGCTTGGCAGTCCATACTTTTTTCTTTTTTGCTACTTTTTTCTTTCCCCCGGTTGTTTTACTTTTGCTAAGCAGGGAGGTGTTAACGGCTTTTGTTCTATTATTCTTAGAACTAGTGTTTTTTGCCGCGACGCTAGTATTGTTATCTGAAGGGGCATTCAGGTTGAGCTGAATGCTAATGTCTCTTGAAAGAAAAACCCAAATAAAAATACTTAAAAGAAAGGTTTTGAACCAATACTTTTTAATAATTGCATACGTTTGTACCTTTAACAGGTCCGTTTTATTTTTAATCTTCTGCTGATAAGCACGGATTTGTTGTTGATATAACATGATAATATTATTTTGGACGGATTTTTGGGATAAAATGTTTTGCAAAAATAAAACATTTTGTTTGCAATTCAAAGTATTATTAAATTTTTTGTTTAAAAAA
>JALVDO010000106.1 GCA_027008975.1 Saprospiraceae bacterium
GTATTTTTCAAAAAATAAACACTATCTTTGGGATATGAAAAACTAAAACAGAACCACCAAATGCGGAGAATAAATTCTTCTGAATGAATATCCGCAATAAATTAATACATACCCGAAATCATGAAAAAAGTACCATTATTTATACTTCTAATCCTATTCATAGCTTATGCGCTACTAATTTTACCGGAAAAAGTAGAGGCCATTCACATCATTAGTGCAATCGCCGGAATATCATACTTTCTCTCTTTGATTGTGAAAGAAGTAAAAGCAAGGAAAGATAAAAGATAACTGCGTACTACACCACACCAAAGTCTATATTTTTGACCTATTGTTTAGTACGATTTTTGGTTGAAAGCCTACACCAATATCCGCTTTGCGACCAGAGGTCGCAGCGAGCAGGAATGATTAAATCAATCCAATCACCGCCAACATCCGTCCGGTCGTACCCTTTTCTTTTCGGTAGGAAAAGTAGCGGTTATTGTCTAATACAGTTGAGTGGGTGGATACTTCGATATTTTCGGGAAGGACACCCTGTGCCAGTAGTTGGTCGTGATTGTGTCGGCGGAGGTCGATGAGATATTTTTGACGGGCTTCGTCCTTATATTTATAGGATGCTGAAAAATATTGGGCGACATCTTCATCTACTTCGAATGTCTTTGCACAGATAGACGTGCCGATGTAAACGAAGCAGTCGGCAGGCTTTGTACCAAAATCAGCCGTCATTTTTTGGAGGGTAGCAGTAGTAATCTTCCTGGCAGTACCCTTCCAGCCAGAATGAATGGCGGCAACAACCTGATTGCCCGAATCGTAAATCAATACGGGGACGCAATCGGCAATGGTGACACTCAGAAGTAAGCCTTTTTTTTGGGTAATGAATGCGTCATAACCACGGAGCATCTCCGGTTTTGTGGCGATATGGATGCGAGTGCCGTGTACCTGATAAGCACCCACTACTTCATGCTCCGAAAATCCAAGGGCTGAAAAAAACTGCCTCCTGTTCTGCTCCACAGTTTTGGGTGCATCGTCGGTATTCAATCCCAAGTTCAGGGAATTATAAGGAGGAAAACTGCTGCCGCCCAGGCGGGTGCTTTGTGCCGCGATGAGATTGGGAAAGCCGGAAAAAATTCTTGGAATATCGTATTCAATCATTCTTCTTTCGCTCCAAATATTCTGCTACTATCTCTCGAATGACATTTTTGAGGCGTTTCTTTTCGTCTTTGGCAATCTTCCGGAGGGCTTCGATTTTTTCGATCTCCAAGAGGATTGTGAGGCGCTTTGTCTCACGCTCGGATTTACTCATCTGCGAGACATCAATAGTGCTTCGGATGAGTTGGTCCAGTCCTGTATAAGATTTGTTCTTTTTGGCTTTTTTGGGTGTTGACTTTACTTTGGATTCTTCCTCCAGTACTTCCATAAAAAGCGACTCTAAGCCATCGACAAATTTTTTATTGGAAGGAGATGCCTTTTCTTTTTTGACTGTTGTCTTGATTTCAACCTCCTCGACGACAAGCGTTTCCTTTGCCGGCTCATCACCACCAAAAAACAAATCAAACCCCTGTGTAAATCGCTTTTTGCTCAATGTCGTTATTTTATTGTACAGTTTCCTTTTCCAGTCGCTCAATCAATTCAATGCTCACAGCTTTGTAGTCTTGTGCTCCAATACTTTTTGGTGCATAGGAGAAAATATCCTGTCCGCGAGCCGGTGCTTCGGCAAGGTTAACGTTGTCTCTTATTTTTGTGTCAAACACATACCGTCCAAAATATTTTTCGATGGTTTCTGCCACATCTCTGTTGAGTACTTTACGGCTATCATACATGGTAGCAAGAACGCCAATAATTTCTAATTTCTTATTCAGCCGAAGTTTTACCTTTTGAATGACCTGCTTGATTTTTGCCAGTCCCTGCATCGCGAGAAACTCCGTTTGCAAGGGAATGATAACCCCATCACTACTCGTCAGAGCGTTTAGCGTCAGCAATCCGAGTGAAGGTGGGCAGTCAATCAGTATATAATCGTAATCGGGACTAACGACCTCGCACAATTCCCGAAGGATAAACTCCCTCCCTGCTTCGTTGATAAGCTCCATTTCCGCACCGGAAAGATCAAGGGTGGAAGTGACAATATGCAGATTGGGCTTAAGCGCATGCGGCTCCAGTTCTGACTCCCCTCGAAGCGCCTCATAAATGGTGTTAGGCATTCGGGGAGAACCCAATGATAAAGAAAGATTAGCCTGTGGGTCGAGGTCGATTAATAGTACTTTTTTTCCAAGTTCGGCAAGAGCGGCTCCTATATTAATCGTACTCGTCGTCTTGCCAACTCCTCCTTTGTGATTTAAGAATGAAATTATCTTCGCCATGAATTCTTTTCAAATTTAGCCCGCAAAATAGGCATTTTTTAGCTCAGAAGGAATTTATGATACAAAAAACATAGGAATTTAATATTTCGCAAACAATAATAAAGGAAAAATACAGTTTATCTACTAACAATAGCAACGGAAAAATCAACATTTTTTTCATTCACAAAACCTCCTACATGGCAAAAAATTTTACACCTGAATCGTTGGTAAGATATATTTACCGTGAAACTTCAACATCCGAAAGCCTTGCAATCATGGATGCATTGCAAGAGAGTTATACCCTCCGGGAAGAGTATGATATTTTATACAAGGCCTATAAAGAGTTGCCCAATGTCCGATTCAATCCGGCAAAAGGCTGCTTGAAGAAAATCCTTCAATATAGTAGAATGGCGGCTGTTGGAGAACAGGCTTAGCGGCTTTTTTTCACTTCAGTTAAGTCCTTAGTTGAGTTGTATCAGCTAAGGACTTTTTATTTTTTTGTTGAAAAATTTGGTTTTTTACAACAAAATATTTATTTTTGCACCAAAATATATACCATGTCAAAAGAAAAAGAAGCAAAATTAAAATCACTGCAACAGACCGTTGACCGTTTGGAGAAAACCTACGGCAAGGGAACTATCATGCGGTTAGGAGACAAAAAAGTTGTCGATGTAGAATCCATTCCATCGGGTTCGCTCACACTTGATTTAGCGTTGGGAATAGATGGTTATCCCGTAGGACGAATCATCGAAATTTACGGACCTGAATCCTCCGGTAAAACTACCTTGGCCATCCATGCTATTGCCGAATGCCAGAAGAAGGGAGGGATTGCAGCCTTCATCGATGCAGAGCACGCCTTTGACCGCTTTTATGCCGAGGCACTTGGTGTGGATACGGAGAACCTCCTGATTTCCCAGCCCGACCACGGCGAACAAGCATTGGAAATTACGGAAAACCTTATCCGCTCCGGCGCTATTGACATTATTGTCATCGACTCTGTCGCCGCACTTGTACCACGGAGTGAAATTGAGGGCGAAATGGGTGACTCTAAAATGGGCTTACAGGCGCGGCTGATGTCACAAGCCATGCGAAAATTAACGGGTACAATAGGGAAAACCGGTGCCACCTGTATCTTTATCAACCAATTAAGAGAGAAAATCGGTGTTATGTTCGGCAATCCGGAAACGACAACCGGTGGTAATGCCCTGAAGTTTTACGCATCTATGCGGCTAGATATTCGCAAGTCGGGTTCTGCCCTCAAAGACAAAGAGGGAAATGTCGTTGGAAATCACGTCCGGGTAAAAGTAGTGAAAAACAAGCTGGCACCGCCATTTAGAGTGGCAGAATTCGACATCATGTTTGGCGAAGGAATTTCCAAATTGGGGGAAATTATCGACCTTGGGGTGGATATGGACATCATCCAAAAAAGTGGTTCGTGGTATAGCTATCAGGATGCAAAAATTGCACAAGGTAGAGAGGCTGCTAAAAATTTCCTTGCGGACAATCCGGAGGTAGCTTTGGAAATCGAGCAAAAAATAAAGGATCAGATTAATGGCAATAATAACGAAGAGGAGGTTATTGCTTCTGCGCCGGTATCTGAATAAAACGTCTTTGCCCTGGCAAAGAATGCTTGCGCAAAAAATTGTCACCCTGAGGAAAACAAGGAGACAATAATTCTGTAATTCCTGTCGGAAAAAGAGCTGATTTTGTCAGGCAAAAAATTGAGTCTTGGGTCATTGGTACAATTACCTTGACGCAAGCAGGTTTAACGAACTACTTTATTGAATTTTGGTTCAGCAATGACAAATAAACCCGCACTAATCATCTTCATCCGCAACCCGGAAAAAGGGAAAGTAAAAACCCGAATTGCCAAGGCCGTCGGTGATGAGAAAGCATTTCAAATTTATTTGAGTCTGCTGGAGCATATCCGAAGTGTTTCTGCCAAGGTTGAGGGCGTTGAGCGATATTTATTTTATTCTCACTTTATCGACGAGCAGGATGAATGGGATAATGACCTTTATCACAAACGCTTACAGGAGGATGGAGATATCGGAAAAAAAATGGATACTGCATTCCGAAGGGTTCTAAGGCACCATTCTGCTGCCATCGTCGTGGGAAGCGATATAGCCAGCATAACGACCGGAATCATCCGGCGTGCTTTTCAGGTTTTGGAAGAAAAAGACTACGTATTAGGTCCTGCACTCGACGGTGGGTATTACCTGCTCGGAATGAAAAAAAACAGCCCTGAACTATTCGAAAAAATGCCTTGGTCAACCTCAAAGGTTTTTGCTATTACTCAGTCAAGAATCCTCCAGTCCAATGCCAGTTTGGGATTAGTGGATACCCTATCGGATATTGACCATTGGGAAGACTGGAAAGAATATGGATGGGAGTTGTAGCTATAGATTACCATCCCAAATATCTTTTTGAATGGTATGATGAATAGATGTCAGGGCTACGCCCCTTCTGATTTTTATAATAATTACATTTGCTACGAAGATTGAAGGGCTAACGCCCTTTTTGAATGGTATGATGAATAGATGTCAGGGCTACG
>JALVDO010000107.1 GCA_027008975.1 Saprospiraceae bacterium
CGGCATTAAAATAGCCACCTCTTTTGAGTATCCTGTTCAGTGTGTGCCAGATATTTGATTGCTCAATACTATCAGGTGTTGTGAGGTGCCACCTATCTATGAGAGCAGCTGTCCCACGGAGAGAATCCTCCGCTATTTGTATGTCTTCTGCTACAAAGTCGAGGAACTTGAGGATGTCCTTTTGCTCTATTACCTCCAATAATTGTTCGCGAAAGACAAAGAAAGTCGTGTCCGTCAATGCCTCGTCGAAGGGATTTATTTTTCCCTTTTCGAAGATGCTCTTTGGTCGAAGCCAATTACTTCTCTTCTTATAAAGACGGGCGTATTCTCCTTTCCAATCCTCGTGTATAATAGCAGGTTCATTCTCTTGTGTTTCCACTGCTTTAGGCTCATCATGTTGCTCTCCACTACAGGAGCAAAACAACATACCCATTGCGAAAAAAAACACTAATATCTTTTTCATTTTTCAATGTTTTAGTCCTAAACGTCCATCTTATTTCACCAGACTTGCCAACGTTCTTACATAAGTACCTTCACCTGCGGCTTTCATCTTCTTTGCCAGCTTATTAGCTTCGCTCTTTGTTGCGAAAACACCCAAAATCACTTTGTAAACAGTTTTTCCGTTCAGCTCGCTGATATTGACTAGTGTAGGGACGCCATATTTTTTCTGAAACTTTTCTACGGCGACGAGTACATTTCCGTATTCTTTATAGGCGGCTGTTTGCACGCCCCATCCCTTGGGTTCCTGCTTTTCTACATTGAAGCGGAATAGTCCTTTACCTTTAGATACGGTATGCTCTACCTGCGCCGGAGGGGATGTTTTATCTTTTCTTCTCAACGCTTCGGCAACTGCACGGTCGGCATTGACTCTGCCGTAGCCGTATTTTTTGGAGTAGCCATTGCTGTATTCCCATGACCGTCCGATTTTGTCGGCGGTGGATTCCAGGATTTGTTTGACCTCCTTAGCTGTTAAATCCGGATTGGCGGACAGCATTAGTGCGACAATTCCTGCGACGAGAGGTGCAGAACTGGAAGTGCCACCAAAGTGTTGATAGCGCTCGCCTCTCGATTTTCCATCTGCCCAGTATTTGTAATTTCCCTGTTGGGAGGCGTGACCTTTGTCCCAACTCGCTCTTGCTGCTAATATGGGCCATTCGTCATCATAATAATCGCCACTGGATGGCGCCACGACGGATAGTTCCAAACCCTGATTGGAATAATAAGCGTGTTTGTCCTGACTAGTGCTGGCACCTACGGCTATGACGTCGGGGTGGGCGGCGTAGTAGTTTAGGTAATCAACACCTTCATTACCGGCGGCGAAGATGATGACGGCGCCTTTCCCGTTTCGACCTTTAGTAGCAGCATCGGCAATGGCTTTTTTCTTGCGATAACTCAGCCGGTGGCTATTTTCGACCGTTCCCCAGCTACAACTGATGATATCCGCTCCTTTTTTGATGCAGTAGTCGAACATTTTCTCCGTTTGCCTGTCCTCAAAACTCGTCCCGTGTATGGGTATAAACCGGGCATTAGGCGCTGCCCCGATAATACCGATGCCATTTGATTCAGCCAATGCTACGCTTGCACAGGAAGTTCCGTGTCCCGTTCCGGAAGAACTTTGCGGAAGCCAACTACCGCCGGATTTAAGGTTATAAGCGTTGATGATTTTGTTTTTTAAGTCGGGGTGGGAAGTATCAAATCCATTGTCAATGACTGCAATTTTTATTTTAGAGCTTCCGGTGTTTCCCAATCGTCTCCAAGCATCGACGACTTTGGAGTCTGCACCCGATTTGATGCGAATATTGGTGTCGGGTAGTCTTCCTTTATTTTGCAAATGCCACTCGTGGCTGACTAAATCATCCATCGGCATCGAAAAGCCGTATTGCTCCAAGGGGATATCGATATCGGGCTCCGCAATTTTAACCATAGAGAGAGCTTGTAGGGCTTTTCCGACTTTGAACGGATTAGGTGAATCGGGTGTTACAGCGACGATGAGCGTTTCCTTGTCCCGCCTTTCAATCGGCTTTAGGTGATATTCCTCCAAGACCATTTCCTGTTCTTGCTTACTGACGCCCGACTCGAACTGGACAAAAATTTCACCGGATGCCACAATGGGCTTGGTACTGCCCTCGGCGAAATAAACGTGCGTGCCAACTTCTACTTCTTCCTTTTGTCGCACTTCGTCCAGTCTTTGGTTGACATCCTCGTGGTCTTCCTGTGTGAGTTGCACGACGTCAAACCCTCCGAGGTCCTTGATGATTTCATTTTCAACAAAATCCTGATCTCCCGTTGAGATGCCTTCTTTAGTCCTTAACGCAACGTAATTTTTGCTTTTTCGCAAATGCAGGAATCCTTCTCCGCTTTTTAATGTTATTTTTGCCATGATTTTTAATCAATATTTGAATTTGAATCAGAAGTAAAACCGAAACTCCATACGATACCGGCATTAAAAGTACGATTATTACAACAAAAATACAATTATTTTGAATAAAGAGATACTACGGCTTGCCATTCCGAATATTCTGAGCAATATCACGGTCCCGTTGTTGAGTTCCTTTGATACGGGAATGATGGGGCATTTATCAACAGCGCATATTGGTGCAGTCGGGCTAGCGAGTATGATTTTCAACTTTATATACTGGAATTTTGGTTTCCTTAGAATGGGTACAACAGGGATGACAGCCCAGGCTTACGGGCGAAATGATGCAGGTGAATCGGGGTTGGTACTCGGGAGAGCAATGCTGGTGGCGGGTGCTGTGGCACTTGTGTTAATTGTGCTTGGTGAGCCCCTTTTGAGGGCAGGCTTTTACTTGATGAATATCGGTGCGGAACAGCAACCTTTAGTACGAAGATATTTTGAAATAAGAATTTGGGCAGCCCCTGCCACACTGGCATCTTATGCTTTTATTGGGTGGTTTTTTGGAATGCAAAATGCCGTCTTCCCGCTATTGATTTCCGTGGTGGTGAATGTGGTAAACATAGGATTGAGTTATTACCTGGTCTTTCAGGCGGGGTGGGGGATAGCCGGCGTTGCTTACGGTACCCTTTGGGCACAATACCTTGGTTTTGGACTTGCCGTGCTATTGATAAGCCTCCGGTATCGGTCGTATTTATCACAAGTGAAGCGCCATTTGCTACTCAAAAAAGATGCATTTTTACAATTCTTAAATATTAATAGGGATATTTTTATCAGAACGCTATTCCTTACCTTTGCTTTTGCATTTTTCCATAGCCAATCATCTCTTTTGGGAAAGGGAGTACTTGCTATCAATGTTATTTTATTGAATTTCTTGAACTGGATGTCCTACGGAGTAGATGGATTTGCTTTTGCAACGGAGAGCCTTGTCGGTAAGTATAAAGGAGCAGAGGATGAGGTTCGGCTTCATAAAGCAATCCGCTTATCTTTCACCTGGGGAATGGCTACCGCCCTGATTTTTAGCCTGGGGTATGCAATTTTTGGAAAGGCACTATTGTCCGTTTTTACAACGGATAGCGGTATCCTTAACCAAGCAACTTCTTACCTGTTCTGGATAGTCATTTTGCCGATATTGGCAACTCCTTCCTACATCTGGGATGGGATTTATATCGGGCTGACGGCTTCCAAATCCATGCGAAATACAATGGTCGTCGCTTGTGTTTCCTATATTCTTCTCCACTATGTAATGGTGCAAATATTAGGCAATCACGGCATGTGGTTGGCATTTTGTATTTTCATGGGGATGCGGGGCATACTGCAATACGGGCTGTTCCGCTATAGGAAAGGAGCTGTCGCTTAATTAACGGAGGTCGTCGTGGCCTCCACTTTTTGCTCCGCAATCACTTCGCGGTAAAATGCCTCGTATTGCGGGAGAATTTTCCTGAGGTCAAAATTGCTCGCTTGCTCTTGAGCCGCTTTTTTGAAGGCATTGAGCACTTTGTCATTTTCAAGTATTTTGAGGGTGTTTTTGACCATATCATCCACGTCGCCAATCTCGCTCAGGAATCCGGTCACGCCGTGGATGTTTACCTCTGGCAATCCCCCTGCGTTAGAAGAGATAACGGGCACCTCGCACGCCATCGCTTCGAGGGCCGCCAGCCCAAAACTTTCCGAACCGGAAGGAATCAAAAATACGTCCGATACCGCTAATAACTCTTCGATGGCATCCTGCTTCCCAAGGAAGCGGATTTCATTACACAAGTGTAATTCCCGGCAGAGTTGCTCCATATTTTGCCGCTCGGGGCCATCGCCGATGAGCAGTAACTTACTCGGAATGATTTCATTGACTTTACCAAAGACCTTTATGACATCCTCCACTCTCTTTAGCTTGCGGAAATTGGATACGTGCACCAAAATTCGTTCCCCATGTGGGGCGATAGCTTTTTTGAAATGATCCTTATCGCACTTTTTGAAGCGGTTGTAATCAATGAAATTATAAATGACCTTGATGTCTTTTTTGATTTTGAAGTAGTCATAAGTTTGCTGCCGAAGACTTTCCGAAACCGCCGTGACCCCGTCTGAGTTCTCAATCGAAAAGGCGACGACCGGAGCAAAAGCCGGATCGGTTCCCACAAGCGAAATATCCGTTCCATGCAGCGTCGTGACGATTGGAATATTGATGCCCTCCGCTTTGAGAATTTGCTTCGCCATGTAGGCAATCGCGGCATGGGGTATGGCGTAGTGAACGTGCAAAATATCCAACTTTTCGAATTTGATAACATTCACCAAGGTACTCGCCATGGCAGAATCGTAAGGCGAAAATTCAAATAAGGGATAATCCCGGATGACTACTTCATGGAAAAACAAATTCTCTTGAAATGCACTCAGCCTCGCCGGCCGGCTGTAGGTGATGAAATGTACCTGATGCCCTTCCTTAGCCAGCCCCAACCCTAACTCTGTCGCTAATAC
>JALVDO010000108.1 GCA_027008975.1 Saprospiraceae bacterium
GGTCGAAATGCTTCCCGCCGGGGTTTATACGGTGGTGTTGAGGCGTGGCGGGGTGGTTTTGGAGCGGGTTCGGCTGGTGGTGGTGCGGTAGCGAAGAAATTTACGGATTTTTCCCTACCTTTGCCGGCGATTATGCACTAAGATGATTATTACAAACCACAAAAAAGGACGTAAAGGAAGGAGTAGAAGTTGGCTTTTAATCGCAGGACTGGCTTTCTTCCTGATATTGCTGCTATTGAGCAAAACCAAAGAAGCACCAAAGGAGGAGACCGGCAGCATCCATGCCCCTGTGTTTTGTAGCGCAGAGACGGTTAAAGACGGCATTTTTGTCAATAACGGCATCGCTTTTGGCTCAGCAGAAGGACAGAGCAAAGGGCATCCCCATAGCGGAAAATATTCCTGCAAGCTGACAGAAAAAAATCGCTTCGGACTGGTATATACCACTACCGACTTCAAAAAAGGCTGGCGCTATAAAGCTTCTGTCTGGCGATATACGGAGAGCTCCAAGGGCTTTTTGACCGTAGCGGGTAACGAAGGCTCTAATTTCAAAATCACAGAGCGCATTGCCGTAGAAGAAAAAGATGGCTTCGAGAGATTGCAAATCACCTTCTCCATCCCTGAAACGGCAAAGCTCGATACGCTAAAAATATTCGCTGGCGTAGATAAGAAAACCGGATCTGTTTACTTCGATGACCTGGAAGTGGAAATACTGGATAGAAAAGCTCCCAACGCCGATTTTAACCCCGATTTGATACACATTGAGGTAAGCCGGAAGGCGTATAACAAACTCAATGCAAAGCGATGGCAAGCCCACAAAGAAGGATTGTTGTTCAGCGGTGATGAAGACCGGGTAAAAGGAACCCTGACCTCCCTGAAAGAACACAAAAAAATCCCTGTCAAACTGCGACTAAAAGGCGACTGGACAGACCACCTGTCGGGTGACAAATGGTCATTCAGAATAAAAGCCCTTAAAGAAGGGGCGTGGAACCGAATGCGCACCTTCTCCATCCAACACCCTAAAACGAGGGGTTACCTCAAGGAATGGCTTTTCCACAGGCTGCTGCACAAGGAGGATTTACTGGCACCCCGCTTCGACTTCGTAGAAGTGGAATTCAATGAAAAAAAGCTGGGCATTTACGCTTATGAGGAGCACTTCGACAAGCAACTACCCGAAAGCCAGGAACGGCGGGAAGGTCCTATATTGAAGCTGACGGAAAATTTGTTCTGGTTGGGTATGAAACGACAATTTGCCATTGGCGACAGGCATCACGGCTTGTACAAAAACGGAGAAAACGCCTTTGAAGGCTCCGATATTCGTCCTTTCAAGGAAGGAAAAACACAGGCGTCGCCCGCCTTGTCTGCCGAGTTCAAAGAAGCACAAAAGCTACTTTATCAATTCAAATATCGCCTGCGCCCTGCAAGGGAGATTTTCGATGTTGACCGCATGGCGAAGTATATCGTCATCATGGATGTACTCGGGGCTTACCACGGGCATTTTTGGCACAATTTGCGATTTTATTACAATCCGGTCAGTGCGCGGCTGGAGCCAATCGGATTTGATGGCTTCGGAGAGGTAGATACGCCATTAAGTGACCAAATTGTGCTAGGATATAAGGTCGCAGGGGCATATCCAGAGGAGGATATTGTTCGGATGTTATTCCGGGATGCAGATTTTTTCCGAGCGTATATGAAGCACCTCAACACCATATCGTCCCAGGAGTATTTGCAGGATTTCTTCACGAGTATTCAGCCCGATGTCGATGCCCGGGTGCAGTTCCTTCACAAGGAGTTCCCAAAGTACACTTTTTCAGTGCAACCTTTTCTGACAAGGGCAAAGAATATCCATTTATTGATTGAGCCTTTCGGCAAACAAAGTGTCATAGCAAGGGTACAGGAGAAGCGGGATAGAAGGGCGCACCTGAAAGTCTCCAACGTCCATGCTTTTCCGGTAGAAATACTGGGTTATGGCGATAGAGCGGAAGAGATGGACAAGCAGTTTGCATCACCGGTTTTCATCCCGTCCAACCCTCCACATGACATACCGCAATACACCGACGTAGAAGTCGCAGCGGATGCCAAATATTTGTTTTTCAGCGTAGCGGGATTAGAGAAGACCTACGCGACAGACATTGTCAACTGGGCAATTCCGGAAGGTCTCACGACGCGTCAGGTACTCTTTTCTGATACACTCAAAAGCAATACAAATTACGAGGTCACCGATAATAAAATCCTTTTCCACCAAGGGATGTACATCGTAACGAAGGATATTATCATCCCCAAAGGTTACAAGGTGTTTATAGAAGCAGGAACGGGTATTGACTTGCAGCAAAGTGCTGCGTTTATATCGCAATCACCGGTTTTTATCCTCGGCACAGAGGAAAAACCCGTTCGGATATTTTCGAGCGACGAAAGTGGAAATGGCTTTACGGTATTGCAGGCGGGGGAGGAATCAAGTGTTGATCATTGCCAATTTGACAACCTGAATACGCTGGGAAAAGACGGCTGGCAATTGTCCGGAGCCGTCACCTTTTTTGAGTCGGATGTACACATCGCACATTCGAGTGTCACCAATAACCATTGCGAGGACGCCCTGAATATCGTACACTCCAATTTTGATATTCGGAAATCCGTCTTTGCCAACACCTTTGCAGATGGGTTTGATGCCGATTTCTGTAAGGGTACGGTCGATGAGGTCGTCTTCCGAAAGACGGGAAACGATGCAATGGACTTCTCGGGAAGCGTGATAACCATCCAAAGTGCGGAAATTTTCGACGCAGGCGACAAGGGGCTAAGCGTAGGCGAGAAAGCGACAGTGCACGCCAAAAAACTCCAGATAATAGGAGCGGATACCGGGGTTGCCTCCAAGGATTTGTCAAGACTGACAATCGATTATATACATTTGGAAGACTGTGTCAAAGGCTTCGCCGCTTATCAAAAAAAGCCGGAATACGGCAAAGCTGTTATCTTCGTCAAGGATTATTTTGCCAAAAACGTAAAATTCCTGCACGTATTGGATACCGGTTCGACATTGAATTTGAAGGGAGAAAAAATCACGGAATAAATGGAAGGGCGCTTCGAACGAAAATATAAAATCAACGGTATCGAGCCACAAACGGTTCAGGCCAATCTGATGTTGCACCCAGCCGGATTTCGGGTATTGTACCCGGACAGAAGGGTGAATAACATCTATTTTGACACCGTTGATATGGCAACCTTCCGGCAAAATGTGGATGGCGTCAACCAGCGAAAAAAATTTAGACTCCGGTGGTACGGAGAGCAGATAAACACCATCGAAAAACCCCAGTTTGAAATCAAAATAAAACACAACGAACTGGGCACCAAGGAAGTCACGCCGTTTGAGGACACCGGACTGGAGGAGATGAAAATATTGACAAAAAGAGTCAATGAAAAATCGGGTAGCTTTGCTCCCTTATTCCCCGTCTTGCTCAACTCCTACCTTCGCTCTTATTACATCTCCGCCGACGGACGTTTTAGAGTGACGATTGACAGAGTATTACGATACTATTCCCTCTTGGCGACTTCGCGATTTTTGGGATTTACAATAGAAGAACAAGGGGTGATATTGGAAATAAAATACGATAAGGATAACGAGCAGTACGCCGATTTGGTCATGCAAAACATGCCTTACCGAAACACCAAAAGCTCTAAGTATGTGAATGGTGTGGTGCTGACTTCGGGAGTCTAATTCGGATTGCTAAGCTGACGAAGTATGAGGCTTGCCTCATGACCAACGGGAGGGAGGAAGATTGCTAAGCCGAATGCGAGTTAATACGAAAACAAGCATAATAAACAGTCACACAAAAAATAAAAATTTGAAATGGCAGAATTTGAAAAATATTTGAATCAGTTTTCTAATTCAATCAGTCTCAAAGACTTTTTAATTAGCTTCCTGTTGACGGCAGTATTGGCGATGCTCATACGTGTGTTTTATATCCGGTACGGCACGGCCATCTCCAACAGGAGACGTTTCTCCAACAACTTCCTGGCGCTGGCGTTGATTGTCATGCTGATTATCACCATCGTCAAATCGTCTTTGGCGCTTTCGCTTGGATTGGTGGGGGCATTGTCCATCGTCCGGTTTCGTGCGGCGATAAAAGATCCGGAGGAACTGACTTATTTATTTTTGGTCATCGGGCTGGGATTGGCGACCGGCGCCGGGCAGTTTGTCATTGCCATCATTGCCATTCCCCTGATTTTACTCCTGCTGTTAGGCTATTATTCCATCGTCGGACGCTCAACCGGAGCCAATGGAAATACTACCTTGATACACCTTCGCATCAAAGAAAAAAGCATTCAAAAGATAACGGATGTTTTCAGTAAGCACTTGCCGTACGTCGAATTAAAAAGGACGGACTTACTACCCGACGGGCTGGATTTGACCTTTGTATGCAAGGCGGATGAAGTGCAACAATTAGACGCTTTGAAGGACGAGCTACTGGCATTGGATGGCGGGATTGTTTTTTCTGTGGTGGACAACCCTGGCAGTATTGGTTAGGCATTCAACGATGACCTATTGCGCCCCAAAATCCAAATAGGGGAGTAATTGTTCAAGTCTTTCCCTTTTGACACCTCTGATTTTTAGTAAGCTCTCTTTGCCGGAGAATGCTCCATGTTGCTCGCGATAGCTGATGATGGTATTTGCTTCCTTCCACTTTAGCAACGGATGTTTTTTTAATTCTTCTGCCGTGACAAGATTAATTTTAATTTTTCTAAAAATGGGAGACATCCGAAGGTGGGGCTTAATATTCTGAAAGGTGCTATCCGGCAATCCGTAGGTTTTTGCAACCTGCTCAATGGAGTGAAAGCCCCCAAGCTTGTCCCTGAAATTGGTGATTCTACGGGCATAACCGGGACCTATG
>JALVDO010000109.1 GCA_027008975.1 Saprospiraceae bacterium
TGATGCACCACCTCCTGTGAGAAGGGAGCATATACCTCTTGCAACTCCCTCTCGGGCGTCGACTCAACAGCCGGCTCTTCATAAGCAATTTTCAGGGCAACATCAATCTCTTTTTTAAAGGTTTTTCGCATTTCGACAACGTCTTCATCAGTTAATATCCCCAATCCTTTAAGATATAAATCAAAGTTAACTAAGGGGTCTTTTCTACCCCATTCTTCCAGTAGCTTGGGTGGGACGTACTTTACACCGGACGCTTCCTCGTGTCCTCTCATGCGAAAGGTCTTGCACTCAACGAGTACCGGAGCCGGATTTTTTCTTATTTTCTTTGCCAGACTGGAAATGGTTTGATAGACTTCTATGATGTTATTGCCATCAATGATGACAGACTCCATTCCGTATCCAATTGCTCTATCGGCAATGTTTTCGCAACGGTATTGCTCACTCGAAGGCGTTGACAACCCGTACCCATTATTTTCGACAACAAAAATAACGGGCAATTGCCATACAGCAGCTACATTGAGTGCTTCGTGAAAATCACCTTCACTCGTACCGCCTTCTCCAGTGAAAGCAAGGGTCACCTTCCCCTCTCCTGCCAACTTGTGTGCCAAGCCAACACCGCCTGCGAGGCTCAATTGTGGGCCGAGATGGGAAATCATCCCGACGATACCATACTCTAATGTACCAAAATGAAAAGAGCGGTCGCGTCCTTTGGTAAAACCCATTGCCTTACCCTGCCATTGACAAAACAAACGCTCCAAAGGAATATTCCGGGAGGTAAAAACCCCCAAATCGCGGTGCATTGTGAAGATAATCTCATCAGGCTCTAATGCCATAGCACAGCCAACGGGGATTGCCTCCTGACCAATACCGGAAAACCATTTACTAATCTTCCCTTGCCGGAGCAAAATAAGCATTTTCTCCTCAATCATGCGCGGCTTCAACAAGCCTTTATAGAGGTCAAGCAATAGCTCATTAGAAAGCTTACCTTTTTTAAATTTTATGATAGGTTTGCGCGTTTTTATCATTTTTAGCTATATTTGAGGTGCGAAGATATAATGAAGTTGATTAAATTTCTCACACTCTTGTAAAATTATCATTAAAAATGCGAAATCCAATTCGATTTGCTTTATTCCTGACCTTTTTGGGGTTATTTTTTTCCTGTGGCGAAACCCAAACCCAAGGTAAAAAAAAAGAGAGAGTCTATCTGCCAATCGGGGTAGAAAAGTGGCTTGACACCGACATGGGAGATGCCATCCGTACCTACTACATTGAGCCTAAAAACATCAAAAAGAACAAAGTACTCCTCCTCTTTCACGAATGGTGGGGACTGAATACCGACTTCAAAAAAGTATGTGATCGCTTCTCGGAAAAGCTAAAAGACACCAGAATAATAGGTGTTGACCTCTACGATGGAAAAGTTGCAACCACCTCAAAGGAAGCCAAAACATTAATGGACGGCATTACCCGCCAAAGAGCCAATCAGATTATTACCGGTGTTTTTGGGTTTTGTGGCTCCGACGCCAAAATCGCAACTATCGGTTGGGCGATGGGAGGTAGTTGGGCTTTAGAGTCCGCCATTATGTTCAACCGGCAGAGTGCCGGTTGCGTTATGTACTACGCGATGCCGCCCGAGCACGCCGTAGATCTGGCACCCCTCACCTGTGACATTTTGGCTATTTTCGGTAACAAGGATCAATTCGTAACGCCTGCAATAAGACAGCAGTTTGAGCAAAACTGCAAGTTGGTAAGAAAAAATTTAATCATCAAAACTTATGATGCCAAACATGATTTTGCCAATCCTATTAGTCCGAATTACAACGCAAACGCTGCCCAAAACGCCGAGCGTGAAGTCATAGACTTTTTGAGAAAACGACTGTAACAAATAAGTAGTTGGACAAATTAAATAATAATTTATCTTGCATCGCCTTTTTGTCCAACTACTTATCATGTGTTGTCGGCACCAACTTCCCCAAAGGCATTTTTCCAAGAGCGGATATCCACATCATTGCGTTTGTAAGAAGTATCTCCTCCATAAGCAAGTACCTTTTTGACCGTTAGTCCTTCGGCAATCTTAGAGAAATAATTCAACCCTGAAAATAATTTTGGCAGTACGGTTTGGGTTGATTTGATTTCAAACACCTCCAAAGCCTCACCCAACGGAGTCAGTAAATCGACCTCATGTCCGGCAGAATCTCGCCAATACCAATAATCTCTTAAAGCATAAGAATGGAAATTTGTTTTTAAAATATCCGCGACAATTAAGTTTTCAAAAAAGCTACCTAAGGCAGTAGGATCCGTTAACTGGTCTTTTGTACGAAAACCGCGAAGGAATGCAGCCATTCCCACATCATAAAAATACAGCTTTGGACTTTTTATGACTCTTTTATTGAAATTTTTAAAATATGGCGGAAGTAAAAAGATGATATAACTTTTTTCTAAAACTGCTAGCCATGACTTTGCGGTTGGTTGGGAAATACCGCATTTTTTTGCAAGCGCACTAATATTTAGTACTTGACCAATACGCCCTGCACATAGTAGTACAAAATTTCTAAATTGCCTGTGATTGTGGATACTGGCTAAATCGCTTATATCCCTGTCAATATACGTTTGAAGATAATTGGAATAGAATCTGTCCGGTCGTATCCCTCTACTATATATTGCGGGATAACATCCTTTAATAATCAATTCTTTCCAGTCATTAGATAGTAACCCAGCTGCTGCCAATTCGGAATTATCAAAGGGCATTAATTTGAAAAGAGCTACTCGCCCGGACAGACTTTGCATAATACTTTCTAGTAAATGGAAATTTTGAGAACCGCTCAATATAAACCGCCCCATCTCCTCACTATTATCAACCTTCGTTTGAAGATAAGAAAAAAGAGTTGGCGCTCGCTGCACTTCATCCAGAATTACCTTCTGACCATACTGTTTGAGAAATCCAACGGGATCATCCTCTGCAAATGTCCTTTGGTCAATATTCTCGAGTGACACGTATTGGTAATCTTTAAAAAGGTTTTTCAATAAGGTCGTTTTCCCCGATTGTCGGGGACCGGTTACTGCCAAGATTGGATATTGTTTTGCAAGGTCCAATAATGCGGTAGAAATGCTCCTCTTCACATAAGTCATCTTGCGGAAATTTAATACAAAGGTACATAAAATTTTGAATTTACACAAGTAAAATTTTGAATTTACATGACTTTTATTTTGAATTTACATGACTTTTATTTTGAAATTGCATGGGTTTTATTTTGAATTTACATGAGTTTCGCTTATCCGTGTAAACCCGTCCCATCCAGCCAGTCCAGCCCGCCCAGCCCCGCCCGTATGGGTATGGGTATGGGTGTTCCCCTTCACTCATCGCGCCTAAGTTG
>JALVDO010000110.1 GCA_027008975.1 Saprospiraceae bacterium
CATTTCTAAACGCGTAAACTACCATGGATTGTAGCCCTTGTCCGTCACCACAATTTCCTGTTGCCGTGTTAGCATAAAAAGAGGAATGGCTACCGGTGATTAAGCCCCGGTAAACCCAAGAATTATTGTTACTAGTTAACACTTTTGAAATCAGGTAATTTGTACCGTCGATATTTACTGTCACCGCAGAACCGGGATCATTATTCTTGTAAACAACTTCCACCACAGCCTGATAAACATTTCCGGAAGCAGGAATAGAAACGTAGGAATCCGGATTGCTGTTACAATCCGCCCCGTCTCCATATACATCCAAATCCTTACCGTCACTACAATCGTATACGTAGCTACTTGGAGGAACGGGAAGTACATTTGGTGTTGAGTATTCAATACAAAAACTTGAAGCGTAAACAGAGCCCCAAGTAGATTCAATAATTATTTCATCGGTTCCATTTGGTAATGTTGTACCTCCAAGGGGACCTACCCACTCATCGCTTTCTACGCCTGTATCAATCCCATCATTGCCGGCACCATTTCCTGTATAGGGAGAAGTCCAGACAGTCGAACCATTCTTCTTAAAGACGATTCTCCATCTTTCATCCTGATCTCCTGTATTTGAACGACCGCAATATCCATCCCATGCGATTGCTTCTGAAATGTTAATGGTGACGGGGTTGCCACTTGTAAATGCACTTGGATATGGACCAGGGATAGTGTATGTCCAATTACAGCAACTACCAAAATAATCATAAGTTACCGTACAACCATTAACGGAAATATTATTGTCCCATAAAAAGGATCCTCCTCCACAACTCGGATTAGAAGGAGCAATGGGGCCGCCACCGCCACCACCGCAGCTAACAGTAAATGATCCACCGGAACAATAATCCCCCCAACTGTACGACGAGTAGGAATATGTGCCTGCTGCCAGTGTACCCAAAGACTCACTTCCACTCACATCACAATGATAACATCCAGTAGGGACAATAGTATGACTGTATCCCCCCGGTCCGGAGATGTCGATATGATTACAACAATCCCCTATAAAATAGTTAGACCAGTGAATGGTTGCGCTACAATTGGACGTAGTTGCCCAAACTGTACACTGCGTATCCTCTGACTCCAGTTCATCCAATGCTTTTTCATCGGCAGGAATGACATTGTCAGCGGTGTGGGATTCATATCCCATACCATAAGCAAAAATCTCGTAATCGCTATAGATATTCGAGCCTTTTGAATCTGGCAAAAAAGATGATACAGCTAAAGCCAATACCAGAATCGGAACATAAAAAAGTTTCATATTATAAAAATTTAAACTGGGATAATTTGAATGCAAAACGTGCGATGTAAACGTCCCTTTCATCAATAAAAAATTAGTTTTAAAAAAATTAGCCACCAGGCCTATTTTGTAACACAGGAAAAGCCTACCCCATAAAGAATAGCGCTAACCAAAATTGATTACTAAAAAAATTGAAAGGAGGCTTTAATGTCTGTCTGTATGCAGTAATTTAGCCTTATTTTAAAGAGGAAGATTACGATAATCTGAATGCAAAGAAAGGAGAGAAAAAAATCAATAACAAAAAAAATATGTTATTAAATAAAAAAATGTGACATTAATCCATGTAAAAAAAACGCAAGTAAAAAACATAAAACAATGATAATCAATACATAAAAATACAAAACAAATTTAAAAATGTGTCATTTTTACAGTAAATCAATTAAGTGTATTTATCTTTTTTTTTTACAATTATTTGGAAAAAATTCACAATTTCTCCCTTTTCTGTTACTCGACAGGTTAGACGCACAGCTTGTATAAAAGACACTTTTTTGAGAAAAAAAATTAAGAAAGCAGAAAAAAGAATACCTTTGTGGGTATAAAATCTATCACCAATGAGAAAAATTATATTTTATTTCGTTTTACTTTTAGGGTTTGTTTTATCAAGTTGTGAGTCTTCGGCACCTTCTAGCGATTCCACCAAAGAACAACCCACAACAACAGTACCAACCTCGACCCCGATTCCAACGCAGCCCGACTGTCAAATTCCGGGCAAAGTTTTGGATGAAAATAAAATCTGGTTTCCGACCAAACAACTGTATGCTGCGATTATTTCGGACTCTACCACAACCAACGAAGAGTATGGTGATGTATATAGAATATTGGTGTTAGCAGATAAGGATTGTAAGCTCATATTTCGTAAAACCTTACCTGAAAATGACGCCCCTGATTATGGGTATTTTTTAGCCCCAATCAACTACAACAACAATAGCCGGCTAGTCGGAATAAAAGGATTTGATGCCGCTTATGTTTTCGATTTGGATAATAAAAAATTATACCCAAAGCTCGTCCCAAAATTCTTAACCGAGAGGTTTGGTGAGGATGCTCAATCGGGACAAATTATACGAATTGAAGTATGGGAAAATTTCCTTATCGGGTACGCACAGGATTTCGGATCGTTTGTTTTTGACCTTAGCGACAAGGAACACCCAAAAGCCATTCTTCCCGTTGCCGAATATAGCAAAGATGACACCAACTTTTCATCACTATTTGCTCTACCGTCAAAAGATGGTATGACGCAATTAATTATTCCGGTGTTTGATTTTGAAAAGGATGAGTTTGAGATTAATCCCTTACTGCAAAAGGCGGCCGATTTGAACTTAAACCTCTCTAAAAGTGCCCGCAATAACAAATTGATTGTCTTAAGACAAAATGACAACCAAAAGACTCCTTTGGCAATCAACCTGGAGAAAAAGAAGTTGATCCCCTTACCCGATGACATTAAACAAAAGAAAACGGGAGAGATTATTAGGTGGATGAAGGGTATTGAGAGGTAAATTAGTTTCAGGCCTGCATCATGACCGGAGGGAGGGAGGAGCGAATGATTGAATGATTTAATGATTTAATGATTTAATGGGTGACTAAGGGACTGAGAGAGTGAGGGACTGAGAGACTAAGCGAGCGGGTGAATAGGCGAATAGGCGAATAGGCGATTGGGCGATTGAGAAATGAGTTGTGAGAGGTGAGTTCGTTATTCGTTTTTGTTGATGGCTGTCCATAGCAGGTCTTTTAGTTCGTTGATATTTTGTTGGGCAACGGAGGAGATGAAGATATGAGGGAGTCCTTTGGGAATCTCCGGCAATAACATCTCTTTTAGCTCCTCGTCTATTAAATCGGACTTTGTAATGGCCAAAATTCTGGGTTTGTGTAACAATTCTTCATTAAACTGGGCCAGCTCGTTTAGCAATATTTCATATTCCTTTCGTATGTCATCCGTGTCGGCTGGAATCATAAACAGCAGAATTGCATTGCGCTCAATGTGTTTCAAAAAGCGATGCCCAAGTCCTTTGCCTTCGTGCGCCTTTTCTATAATTCCCGGAATGTCAGCGATAACAAAAGACCGCCCGTCGCGGTATTTTACCATCCCCAGATTAGGTACTAAGGTTGTGAAAGGATAATTGGCAATTTTGGGTTTTGCAGCAGAGACCACTGACAATAAGGTTGATTTACCTGCATTGGGAAAACCAACCAGTCCGACGTCTGCCAGTACTTTCAGTTCTAATATTTTCCATTCTTCCCGCCCTGGCTCACCGGGCTGGGCATACCGGGGCGTCTGCTGCGTGGCCGATTTAAAATGGGCATTCCCCAAACCTCCCCGGCCACCGGGAACAACAATATGCTCTTCACCATCTATTGTTATTTCGAATTCAACTTCACCCGTTTCGGCATCTTTAACGACTGTTCCCAGAGGAACATCTAAAATCACATCCTCCCCAAAAGCTCCACTAGAAAAGCTAGCACCTCCATCTCCCCCAGCACCGGCGATAACGTGCTTTCGATACTTTAGGGCAAGCAATGTCCATATATTTCTATTGCCTCTAAGGATAATATGTCCACCGCGGCCACCGTCTCCACCGTCAGGTCCGCCCTTGGGCGTCCTTTTATCGCGATGTAAATGGGCAGACCCCGCTCCCCCCTTTCCGGAGCGGCAACATATTTTCACGTAATCGATAAAATTTTGGCTTGCCATTGATAATATTTATATCGGAGATAACTACTTACCACCTTATTTAAATCAAAAAGTGGGGAATGCTGAAATGATGGTGAAGAAATTGAATGTCGACGTTCTTCTCGTTCCATGTTCTTAAATCAAGAAATGCAACTATTTACGGATGTCAATTTTTAACCAAAAATGATGTCCTCGTAAGTAGTCACTTATTTTTCAAGTGAGTCAACCTCTTTAGATAGCCGCTCAAAAATATCATCAATACTACCGAGGCCATTGATTTTTTTAGCTCGCCCCTTTGCTGCGTAATAATCAAACACAGGCGAGGTCTGCTCCTCATAAACGGCAATCCGGTTTCGAATAACTTCCTCGTTCAGATCATCAGCCCGCCCTGAGGTTTTCCCCCTGTTTAGCAACCGGCTTACAATTTCATCATCGGGTACGTCCAACATTAGCAGCATAGAAATTTCATCGTTGCGTCCGGCAAGTAGCTCATCCAATGCTTCGCACTGAGGAATAGTTCTTGGAAATCCATCAAAAATATATCCTTTGACATCAGGATTGGCTTCAACCTTATTTCTAAGCATTCCGATAGTGACACTGTCGGGCACTAATTGCCCCTTATCCATATAGCTTTTTGCCTCTAAACCAAGCGGTGTGTTGTTTCCTATTTCAGTTCTAAAGAGGTCTCCTGTAGAAATGTGTAAAAAACTATATTTATCTACTAATTTCGAAGCTTGCGTCCCTTTTCCAGAACCCGGAGGGCCAAAAAGAATTAAATTAATCATGTTGTGTTTATGTTTATTTTGTGAATTGCTTATGCAAAAAACAGGTATTTCGTCCGCGAAACGGCGAATC
>JALVDO010000111.1 GCA_027008975.1 Saprospiraceae bacterium
AATTAATTATTGCACAAATTCGGGATTAACACAAATATACGGCAATGCAAATCCAAAACATCAATGGATTGACGATATTGAAATTTGGGATTCATTGCCTGAATAGGGTAATCCAGCTCCCTACAGACCCCGAGCTGGTTTTATAAATAGTAATTTTTTGAAAACTATTTACTTGAAAATTACCCAGCAATTCTCAACTTGATGTAAAGCCAAAATTTTGTAACTGGAGAATATCATCCTATATATCTTTTTGAATGCAATAATGAAATAGATGTCAGGGCTACGCCCCTTCCATTTTTTATAGCCCATTTAATTACGAAGATTAAGGGGCTAACGCCCCAAGTAGATTCTATTGTGAGTACCCGAGTAGTTACTATATTTGTAAATCAGATGTCCAATATATTATCAGGGGCGTAGCCCCTGTATCTTCGTAACAACGAGTAGCAATGAATTAATCAGGGGCGTAGCCCTGTAATCTTCGTAACAAGGGGCGTAGCCCTGTAATCTAAAACGTAAAGATATAGATATGGCAAATAAATACACCCAATTATATCTTCAACAGGTTTTCGCCGTGCTGATATGCATCAAATTAGACTTGGAAAGCCAAATTGAAAATTCACTCTACTCTTTCATAAACATTTCAACCATGGTTTTATTCCCCGTAGTAGTTTCGAGTAAATACAGCCCTTTAGGAATACTTGATACATTGATTGATGATGTATTGGAATTGGGCTTTATTATTTTTTCTGAAATCAAGTGTCCGTTGATGTTAAAAATCCTTAGATGAATATTTTCCGACGGCGGAGTATCCCACAATATGTGCATTTGGGTGGTCGCGGGGTTGGGAGCAATGCGGAAATATGCCTGGCTTCCCTGTTTGTAACACACACTGAATACCGTGGAATATTCGATTTTTCCATCAAAATCCACTTGTGCCAATCGGTAGTAATTGATGCCCGACAAAGGAGATTTATCCTCATAGGTATAGAATTGTTTTGCATTACTATTGCCGGCTCCTTTTACAAATCCGATTTTCACCCAAGCACGTCCATCTGTACTCCGCTCTATATCAAATCCTCGATTATTCACTTCTGATGCCGTTTGCCAGGTGAGCAGCGTCTTCCCATTTTTGATGTAAGCATCGATTTGCAGCCACCGGACGGGTAGTACCGCCGCCCACTTTTGAATGCGATTATTACCGTAATCAGCGATATAGATATCACCGGCGGCATCTACTTCTACTCCAGTTGGATTATTCAGTTGATTAGCCCCTGGACCAAGTCCATTACCTCCGGCTACGGTTATTCCGGTTGTAGCACCAGATGCCCACCTTTGTATGCGGTGATTATCTGAATCGGCTATGTAAACATTGCCTCCGCCATCCACCGTTACGCCTTCCGGGTAATTTAGTTGATTTGGAGCAGTGCCGGCTCCATTTCCTCCAGCGACGGTCACACCACTCGTAGCGCTCGGTGCCCATTTTTGTATGCGTTGATTGCTCCTATCTGCTACATAAATATTCCCGGCAGCATCCAATGCTACATCATACGGGATGCTTAATTGGTTGGCATCTGTACCTGAGCCATTCCCTCCGGCGACAGTCGTACCGCTTGTAGCGCCCGGTGTCCACTTTTGTATGCGATTATTTTTCGTATCTGCGACATAAATATTCCCGGCGGCATCTACGGCTACTCCAAATGGATTTTTCAATTGATTGGCTCCCGAGCCGAAACCATTCCCTCCTGCTACTGTTGTTCCACTTATAGCACCTGGCGCCCACTTTTGTATGCGATTATTTTTCGTGTCTGCAACATAAACATTCCCGGCAGCATCCACAGCTACTCCTTCAGGGAATCCCAACTGATTGGCACCTGCTCCAACACCATTACCACCGGCAACGGTAATACCACTTGAAGCTCCCGGCACCCATTTTTGCACGCGGTGATTACTCCTGTCAGCGACATAGATATTGCCGGCGGCATCCAAAGCCACACTATGCGGAAAGGAAAATTGATTCGCTCCCGATCCTGCACCATTGCCACCCGCTACTGTCGTGCCTGTTTGGGCGCTGAGCAACACCGGCACAAATAACAGAAAAAAAATGGAAAAAAATGAAGCGCTAAAGAAAGAGAATCTTGCTTTGAAACGAAAACATGGTTCGTCTGAATACAGGTAAGGGTCATAATATTTCATATCGTTACAAGTTTTGGTAGGGCAAATATCCTTACCTTTCCCTTTCCAAAATTGTAAAAAACGGACATGCACAAAAAAACAGCAAAAAATAGGGGCTTATGTCTTTGCCGTGGGGCTTTTCACCCTAGTCGCCTCAACACCAGAGTAGACATTGCCCGTTCATTGTTGACATTAACCGTTTTCAGGGGCTCTATCCATTCAATTGGAAATAGAGCCTTCCATTCCTCAACAATAGCATTGGTCAATAAAAATCTTTTGGTGCCATCGGGGAGCAGATAATTGCCATTCCCCACATCCCGAACGAGCGATTCCAGCCCCAAAATGTTGGTCATTCTAATAAAAATGATTCCTTGATTCTTCAGCACCCGCCACAACTCGCTGACCATCTCAAAAAAATGTTCTTTGCTTTCCGCAAAATGAAGAACGGCATTGCACACAATAGCATCGAAAAAATCATCTCCGTAAGGTAATTTTTCTAACTTGCCAATAGAAAATTTCACATCCTTAAAAGATAAATCCGTTGCTACCTTTTTTATGCGGTCTGCATTTTGGTCAATGCCGTACAATGAGGAAAATCCATTCCGCGCAAACCAATACAGATTGCGACCGGTACCACAGCCGGCATCCAGTATGCGGTGCTGAGGCAAGAATCGGCCTTTTAGTATTTGATCGAGTAAATAGATATCGGTTTTCCCGATTAGTTCTTTTAATCGCCTCATGTTTTATAGAAATAATCGAAGACAATTAGGCATTTATTTTTTCGTAAATGCTATCTTTAATGGATTGAATGAGAGCCGGGGATGGTTCTCTGCGCTGGAGGCGGGCTTTGAGAAATTCTTTGAACTTTTTTTCTTGATTTAATATTCGGGTATATTGGGGATTGGCTTTGATTTCTTTCATTAGGGCTCGTTCTTCTGTCTGATTAAGATCTCCATCAAGATAAAGATTAATTTTTCTGACTAAATCCGAAATACTAAATTGATTATTACTTTTCATAGTTACACGTTTGTAAGCTAACAGGCTTGTACTCCCTTTCTGGCACAGACCTGACAGCAACCGGACGTATTACCGGTAGCAGAAGGGAATCCCCAATAATCTGGTCTATGACAAAATGTACATTGCATTGTTTTTTTATTTATTAAGATACGTCTTTTAATTTGACTTGAAATTCAAGATAGCAAGCCTTTTAACTTTGTTAGTGAATATAATTAATACTATTAACAAAGAATCTCAGCATTGTCCGAGTTGCTACGAATTACAAATGTAACTTTCACAACCGGCAATACTGAGATTCCAAAAAAAATTATCGTTTATCTCTGTAGCCCTGCTCCTTACCATACTCTTTCAGCAGCGCTTTTAGTTTATTTTTAGCTCTGAACAACCGCGTCCGGACGGTATTCAGCTCCATACCCATCTCCTCGGCTATCTCCTTGTATTTGTACTCATCGAGTATGACCATACTCAGCAGTAGCCTTTCTTCGGGATTGAGTCGGCTCAACGCCTGCTCAACTTCATCGCTCATAAGATTATCGAACAGATCGCCGTCCATCGTTATCCAATCATCGTCGTCAGGGGTGATGGTTCGCTCCTCTAAATCGACCTGATTAGGTAGTCTTTTACCCTTTCGGTAATTGTTGACAAAAGCATTGTAGCAGATTTTCAAAACCCACGCACGCGCATTCGTTCCTTCCTTAAAGGTCGCCAGTCCATTAAAGGCATTGAGCATCGTCACCTGTGTCAGATCGCTTGCATCCGCCTCATTTCTGGTATATTGCATAGCCCTGTTGAACACGTCGGGTATGTACGGTTCAATTTCCCTCGCAAAAATTTCCTGCTTGCTCATCCTTTTGTCACTAGTCATGGCGATATTTTATAGAATGAATAAATAAAGTTCCCTCCTCCTCACAACTATTAAGTCAGATTGTTTCAAAAAAGTTCCCGATTATGAAAAAAAATACCCAGCTGACCTTTGTCAGACAGCTTTAGAACTACAATTCACGGCTTTTTCGGAGAAAAATATTAAAAATTAATGTTTAAATATAAAAAATAGTGCTATTTTTTGTTTTATTTAAATATTCTCCTTATATTTGCCTCATATTTATTTCGAGAATCTTTTCGCAGGCGTTGTTTAGTTTATTTTTATTTCGTCTTATTTCGCATCTTTTTTGCGCCTGTTTTTTGTAGTAATTTCCCAATTTTTACAAAGCGGGTACGTGGCGTAGAGTCGCCTCTTCCCCCTCTAAAACTGTATAAAATGATAAGTAAAGTCAGTAAAGATGCACTATGGAAAGGCGTCATTGAAGACCTCTTTGAGGACTTTATGAAATTTTTCTTTCCGGAAGAATCTAATGAGATTGATTTCTCAAAAAAAGTTGTATTCCTCGACAAGGAACTGGATCAAATCATCGCAGACAATGATGCACAGCGTCGCAGGATTGATAAATTGGTAAAGGTGCAATTGAAGAGTGGCGATGAAAACAGAGTACTGATACACGTAGAGGTACAAGGGTATCACGATGCTCAATTTGAAGTGCGAATGTTTGAATCTTTCTACCGCTTACACGACCGCCACAAAAAGCCCCTTGCTGCAATAGCTATCTATACGAGTAAAACATCCCGTTATTACCCCAATACCTTCGAGATGGAGTTATGGGGTA